>CAKZLL010000180.1 GCA_937125475.1 uncultured Saprospiraceae bacterium
GTTCTCTACATCCAGGAGCAGAAGGAAATCCTGCTTTTGGAGCGTATGATTTGGACAATCAAATGCGGATGGTGTTTTACCCTGCTGTGATTGGTTGGGCGATGCTGGGGTTTTGGATGACGGAATTAAGGGTGCGTTTGCGTCGTGTAGAAGATAAAATATTGGATTTGGATTAAGCGTATCTTCAAACAATTTTTTAAAAGGAATCGAATAAAAAAAGACTTTAGAACTAAATCTAAAGTCTTTTTTTGTGAACTCGGAAGGATTCGAACCTTCGACCTTCTGGGCCGTAACCAGATACTCTAATCCACTGAGCTACGAGTCCATTTCCGTTTCGGTGGCACAAAGATAGTACTGATTTTTTGATTTACAAAACCTTAGCGTTTTTTTTTAAACTTTATTTATCAGATAAGATAACTAATTTGAATCCCGTACCGTGTACATTGATAATTTTGAGTTGTTCATCGCTTTTGAGGAACTTTCTGAGCTTGGTAATGTAAACGTCCATGCTACGAGCATTGAAATAATTATCATCTAACCATATTTTTTTCAAGGCTTTGGAGCGTTCTAGTGTTTCGTTTTGATGCTCGCAAAGCATTTTAAGTAATTGTGCTTCTTTAGAAGTTAAATGATGTTCCCTTTCTTCTTCCCCTCCTTTTGCAGGTGTTTTGAGCGTTTGGGCATCAAAATCAAAATAAAGTGTCCCAATCTGAAATTTACTTTGTCCCTTGGTAACTTGCCCTGCTGTGGTTCTTCTCAAAACGGCTTTGATACGCAACAATAACTCTTCCATGCTAAAAGGCTTGGTCAAATAATCATCCGCTCCAATCTCCAAACCATGAATTTTGTCCTCCTTCATATCTTTGGCAGTCAGAAAAATAATCGGAGTCAATTTATCCTGTTTACGCACCTCTTGGGCAAGTGTAAATCCGTCCATAATGGGCATCATGACATCAAAAATACATAAATTATATTCTCCTTTTCGGTAACTATCTAAGCCCATTGCGCCATCTGTCGCCAAAGTTACTTCATAATCGTGCATTTCAAGGTAAGAGCGTAAAACATCACCAAAGTTTTGGTCATCTTCTACTAGTAGGATTTTTGTCATTTCATCCATGTAGTTCAATTTTTTCTTGGTTGTATATTTTTTTGAATAGCGCGTTAATTTTCAATTGTTCATCGTTAACTAATCTGCGCTTCTTCTAATTCGTGTTTAAAAAATAAGGTAAAAGTACTGCCTTTACCCAATTCACTTTTGACATTGACATCGCCTTTGTGTGCAGTCATAATGGCTTTTACATAAGCCAATCCTAACCCAAAGCCTTTCACATCATGTACATTTCCAGTTGGGACTCTATAAAATTTATTAAAAATGTTTTTCTTCGATTCTCTATTCATCCCCAAACCATTATCTTTTACTGAAATACTCATGCCATTTTTTGTATTTTTAGTATAAACTGTAATGTTTGGCACTTCTGGCGAATACTTATTTGCGTTGTCTAATAAATTGAAAATAGCATTGGTCAAATGCGTTTCGTCCGCTTCTATTATAGCGTTATTTGCGTCTAAATGTTTCGTAATTTGTCCGCCTCGTTTCTCAACTTGTAAACTAATCGTCGAAATCGCATTCTCAACAATATCATGAACATTGATTTCTTGTATTTTCAGCCTAAATTTATTTTTATCCAATTGTGCCATTTGCAAGACCTTCTCGACTTGCCCCAGCATTCGTTTGTTTTCTTGTTGAATAATCCCTGCAAATCGAGTCACTTTCGCTGGATTATGTAATATCACTGGACTCGTAATCGATTCCGATGCTAAGGAAATCGTCGCAATCGGTGTTTTAAATTCATGAGTCATATTATTAATAAAGTCATTTTTAATATCTGAAAGTTTCTTCTGATTGAAAATAACTTGAATCGTATAAGCAAAACAGAACAAAATAATAAGTGAAAAAACAAATGATCCAATCAACATTGGCAAAACCATTCGCCACATATAGCCCGTTTTCCCAGGAAAATGCACCATTAAATAACCTGGCAGAGTAATATCAGTCGGAAAAAGTCGAACTTTATAACCCGTTTCAACCAAATTGAACATGCTCGCTTTAGCGATTTCTGGATTGTTTTGTGCTTTAGGGTTTTGTAAACTCGTTACGACGAAAGATTTTCTTTTTTCGGAATAAATCCCATAATCATAATTGATTTGAATACCTTGATTGTATAAAGATGTCCTTAATATTTCATCAAAATTTTCAAAATTAATCCGCTGTTGAATCGGTTTAGTACAAGTAGAATGTTTCGCGAAAGCCGTTCTAAAATGCTCAAAATACGTATCTAATGACGATGCAATTCGCGTACTCTTGCAAGTCGAACACATACAATTTTCCTTATCGTGTTCTTCATAAATATCGTTAGGTTCTATAATTAAAAAACTATCGGTCGGAATATCTGAATAAAAAACAAAACCTGTTCCTCGCTCTCCATTCACCTCTGCGATCAACTCTTGCTGCACGCCAGTTGGAAAAGATTGAATGCTAGGTGTAAAAAAACTTGAAGCTGCTTGCTGCACTTCTTTATATTCTAACTGTGCAGAAACCTGATTAAGTGCCGCAAATACGTTTTTATCAAATTGTTCATTACTCGCCCTCAAAGACTGATTAATCCAATAAGTTTGCATCACTACTATTCCTAGTAACGCCACACTCATTAGACCAATAATTCCCCAAATTGCATTTTTGTTCATATTCTTTTTATTAAATAGCTCTAGGTACTAGATACTGAAATCTTCTAAAATTGCCTGTTTTATTGTTTTCTATATAGTTAAATATAAATATTTTTTATTTAAAAAAAACGGTCATACAGGCTAATTAAGTACAAAATTAGGCATATTGATTAGGTTATGCTTGAGTTTAACACTGATTTAACTTTTAATAAAGAAAACATTTTATATATTTGTCTACGAAAAGTTTCGTACTTAAAGTATTCAATAATAAATTTAAAACATTAATGCAATGAAAAAATCAAATATCAAGCTATTTACTTTGTTAGTTGGTTTATTTGTCTTTTTGAGTGTCCCAAGTTTTGGGCAACACGACAAAGACAATAAGACTGAATCTAAGAAACGAGTCGTTATCGTGAAAAAAATAAAAGACAAAAACGGCAAAGTTACAGTCAAACGGATAGAAAAGACGGGCGAAGAGGCGGCGCAGTATCTAAAAGATATGAAAAAGGGCGATAATGAAGAAATCATTGATGTCGATGTCAGAGTAAATATTGAAGGTGGAAAAAAGGGGGCAGAGAACGTTAGAATTATTGAACTCGATGATATTAGTGATTTGCCAGATGATGTCAAAGAGAAGTTAAAAGATATGGATCTTAATCTTGATGCGATGGATAGTGAAGATTATCAAATTATTACTATTCCTTCTAATGATCGTGATATAAATATAATCGACATAGATAGAACAATGGCTAAAAGGCTTTCCATTCAGCCTAATCCTGGAATTAAAGTCGAAACAATAGATATGAATGTCAATGATGATCTAAATAAATTGAAGATCAAAATGGATGGACAATCTTATAATTTTGAATGGGAAGGCGAAATTCCTGATGCTACTAAAAAAGAGATAGAAGATTTAGGCTTTAAAGTGAGCTACAAAAATCTTGATCGACTTATCCGCATGGAAAAAAGGCATTTTCATAAAAAAATGAAAAAGCACCACAAAAGGCTAAAAAGACATCATAAAAAGATGTTGATGATCAATCCGAGCGATGAAATCAAGGATAAAGTTGAAAATATGAATATCAATGCGGATGGTGAAAATTACACGATTGACATTGATATGGACGGTCAAAAACATAAATTTGAGTGGGAAGGAGAAATTCCTGCCGATACCAAAAAAGAATTGGAAGATCTAGGTTTTGAGGTAGGTTCAATGTCCTCTAATCATAGTAATAATATTTTTATTCATAAAGGAATGCCTTCTGATCGACCATTTTTAGGCATCATGATGGGTGATAAAAAGAGTGATCTAGGCGTTTTAGTCGATGATGTGGTAGAAGGAAGTGCGGCAGAAGAAGCAGGTTTGCAAAGTAATGATATTATCACGAGTTTAAACGGAACAACGGTTAAAAAAATTGGTGATGTAATTAAAGTAATCAAAGGGTTGAAAATCGGTGATGAACTAAATATCAATTACATCAGAGGAGAAAATACCAATACTACTAAAGCAACTTTAAAAGCTGGAAAGTCAGAAGGAAAAAGCCTTTGGATTAATGATGAGGAAATAGAATTTGATTTCGATAGTGATAATTTTAAAATTCAAAATGACTTTGATTTTGAATTCGATTTCGATGAAAATATGGATGTAAATATCTTTGAAAATGAGGAAAATTTTACAAAAAAAGACAAGGTAATTTTAGGTATTTATCCAGATAATGGCCAAAAAGAAACAGGTGTAATTGTACTTGATTTTGTAAAAGATGCTGGCGCAAAAGCAGCAGGTCTGGAAAAAGGAGACCTCATCCAAAAAATTGATAATCAACCTGTTCTGAACAGTAAAGATATTGGAAATGCTTTAAAAGGTAAGAAAGAAGGCGATGTAGTCAAAGTCACTTACATCCGTGATGGCAAAGAAAAATCAACTAGTATTTCTTTATCTAAAATTAAAAGTCGTTTTCCTAATAAAATCAAACACAGCAAAGTTATTATTATCAGAAAATCAAAAGAGAAAGGCGAAGAAGAGAAAGAAATTGTTTTTGACAAAGGAGATAATAATAATCGTGCCTTACAATTAGAAGAGGTTAAGGTTTTTCCTAATCCAACAACCGACCAAATTACGGTTCAATTTAAAGGCGAAGCTACTCCGATGAATATCGTGGTAAGAGATGTGAGCGGAAGAGAAATTTACAAAGAAGAGGTCAAAAACTTCGATGGAAATTACGATAAAATGATCGATGTGAAAGAAGCTGCGGCTGGACTTTTAATCGTTACAATTGTTCAAAACGAACAAACATTTAATATAAAAGTGTTGAAAAATTAATACCTAAAAGTAAAGAATTAGTAATGTGTCAATAGCACATTATTAATTAAAAGCAATTTCTCACAGCGTTTCACAAATGTTTTAATAATAGCATTTGTGAGGCGCTGTGATTTTTATTTTCCCTATAAAAATCCACAAATACCTTTCTAATCTCAACTCCTTCTCTAAATTATCATCAAATAGTATATTTCTGTCCTATATTATTGTATCATTGCGCAATATTGAGAAATAATAGGTATTTCTTATTATCAAAATTTAAAATATGTCAAAAAAAATTCACGTAGGCAATTTGCCTTTTACAATAACAGAAGCGGAAGTCACAGCGCTTTTTTCTGAATTTGGAACAGTCGAAAATGTAGAAATTGCCATTAATAAGAAAACAAAAAAACCAAGAGGATTTTGTTTTGTAACGATGGAAAATGGTGCTGATGAAGCAATAACAGGTTTGCAAGGAAAAGAAGTTAGTGGAAGAAACCTCCTTGTTTCTCCAGCTAAAAATACTTAAAATTTCATTAGAAATAAACGATAACATAATTATAGAAAGCTCCTAAATTGATTTTTAGGGGCTTTTCTTTTATAGGTTGATCCACTCCAGTTTGGATGCTGCATATGCATTCAAGGACAGATATAAGGGTTGCAATGCCAAACCTAGGTCGCAATCCACTCCAGTTTGGACTCTGCATATGCATGAAATGATGGAGATTTTGTCACATTAAAAATTGAAGTCTTAATCCACTCCAGTTTGGACTCTGCATATGCATCAGACGAAGACCTTGTTGATCATTCTTACATCATAGTGTCTTAATCCACTCCAGTTTGGACTCTGCATATGCATCGGTAGAACATTTAATATATTACTACCTGATAATCAACAAAATAACTTCAATCATCTTGATCATACACAAAGATAAGCGAATTTATTGAAAAAGGCAATAATATTAACAACAAAAAAAACAAGCAAAATTAGGCTAATAATATGACCAAATGATTAGCCTAATTTTGTATAAATACCTTTAATTTTTCCGTGAATTAATCGCCAAATTTCACCGTTCCAACATTAACGACTTCTTTCACGCCTCTGAGCGTTACAGTGATTTCTTCTACTTTTTGGTTTGGTTTTCCAAAGTGAGTAAAAAATTGAATATCAACTGTAACATTCCGCTCGACAGTTTGGCGATTAGTTCCATAAAAATCAGCTTCTATCTTATATTCTCCTGTGTGTGCCTTTTTTAATAAAAATTCCTCTGGCCCATAACCATCGGTCATATCATTAGAAATTCGACCACCGATTGAGGTTAATTGATTATTATAAGAGCATTTTTCGCCCGATGGATCGGTTATCCACAAATCGACATCCGTTGCATCGCTGCTCCAATTCATCACTATTCGAATATCAACAGGCAGGGCTTTGATCCACGATTTCGGAATATTACTAATGTCCAAATCCTTTTTATGATTCGTAATTAGATTATTCATTTCCATCAAAACAATGCCTTTAATTCCTTTAAATCGACTTTCGTTTCCTGCCCAATCTTTGGTTAAAATATCATAATAAATATCTAAAGCAAGCTGATAATCGCCCGTTTGAACATAAGCTAATCCCAAATCACGATAAGCCTGTGGCTCTTCTTCCCTAATGCGAACGATTTCTTGATGAAGCAAAAGCGCTAAATCATATTCTTTCATTTGGCTCAATTGATTTGCCAATATTTTAAGAAATTCCCGATTTTCTAAATCCATTTCAGCAATATTAGACAAAACGCGCATCGCTGTTTTTTGATCGCCTGCCTTCAAAAAAGACTGTCCAACTTCTAAGAAAAACGCAGCAGAAGTCTGTCCTTCTGATTTCAATTTCAAATATTCTTGATATCGTTTTGCTGGCTCGTGCGCTTCCAATTCCTTGATATAATTCTCTTTTTGAGCTTTTTTAAACTCGATAGTCGCTTTTTTCTCTACTTTTCGCACCACTATTGGTGCTCGATTTTGATTAGAATTATTCGATGTTTCTACTGGAATTGTCTCCGTCTCCGTTTTTTCTACTTCTTCCATTTCCATTTCCGACTGATCTGATGGAGAAGGCGGCGGCGGCGGTGGTGATCCAGTAGTTCTTGGAATCTCTTGTGATGTTTCGCTTTCATAAACACTAGATCTCCAATCCGAACCGCCATCAATAGAATATTCTAGCTTACTAGTACCAGAAGCAGTTATAATAATTGTTTCGTCATTTTTATTACAATCTTCTGTCCCAGAAAACCCTTGATCTACTTTTATATTATAAGAGCAATCTTCCAATTCATCAAATACATTAGGTTCATTTGCTACGACCTCTATTACAGGTTCGGGTTCGGGTTCTGCGGCTGCTATAGGCTCTACAAGAATAGGTTTCTTTTTAATTTTTTCAGCAAGATAAGTCGTTGACCACCATTTTTTTAAGTTATTGAGTTCATTTTTAATCAACATTTCTCGCTCTGCAATACTCTTTTCCTTCTTCTTGACTTTTTCCGCTATTAATTCTTCATATCTCTTTTTAAATTCTGCTGGCGGCTCGATTTCATACATCGCATAATCATCAACCGTTTCCAAAACGATCAACGAAGTATAAGGCGTGACCAAACTATGTTTTTTGCCTAGTGCCGTAATTTCTTCCTCAAATAAGTACTAAAGCAAAAATAAGTTAACAATTAAAATCTAGCTTAAACTCAATGCTAAAGTCTTCATTATTATATTTT
>CAKZLL010000181.1 GCA_937125475.1 uncultured Saprospiraceae bacterium
TCCTTTGGATAACCTGCCACAATAACCATAAATTCGCCTCTATGATCTTCCATTCGTTTCAATAAAGTCTCAATTGCTTCATTTCCATAATCACTTCCGCCACGAGTTAAAGCATAAGCCTCATCAATGAACAAACCGCCGCCCATTGCTTTATCAATCATTTCACCCGTTTTGATGGCAGTTTGACCAACAAAACCAGCTACTAAATCTTTTCGATCAACTTCAACAACATGACCGCGCTCTAAAATACCTAATGCTTTATAAATCTGAACAATCAAACGCGCAATAGTCGTTTTTCCCGTCCCAGGATTACCTTTAAAAACAGTGTGTAAAGAAAATGACTTTGTAACATCCTTACCGATTTCTCGATAATAACGCACTAGTTTCGCCATCTCATCCACTTCTTTTTTAATATTATCCAAACCGACTAATCCGTGTAATTGCGTCAAAGCGTCACTTAATAATGCGTTAGCAATTGGTAAAATTACGCGTTTTGCGCCATCAGCACCAAAGACTTTTTTGACATCTTTTTCGGTAATCGTAGAAAGCGTTTCTTTGTCAAGGCTTTTGATATCGTCGGTTTTCATTAATCGCAATGCCATGTTTTGCTTTGCTTCTTCGACCAAACCATTAACAAAACGAGCATTCCCAAAATGTTCGTTTCTATTACGATAAACCTCAACTAGCTTTTTATAAACGGCTTCTTTGGCTTCTTCATTAATAATAACACCACGTTTTTCGGCAGTGAAATCAGAAATTTGAACCAATTCTTCAGGTGTATAATCTGGAAAATGTACGATGTTTCGCAAACGAGAAGTTAGCCCTGGATTAGAATTTAAAAACTGCTGCATCTCTTTAGGATAACCCGCACAAATAATTGCAATATCCCCTGGACCATCAGACATTTCCTTCAATAAAACTTCTAAAACCTCTCGACCAAAATCTTTTTTATCATCACCGCGATTAGTCAAAGAATAGGCTTCATCTATAAATAAAATACCGCCTCGGGCTTTTTCTATCGCTTTTTTGACTTTAGGTGCAGTTTGTCCAATAAATTCACCAACTAAATCTGCGCGACCAACCTCATGGACTTTACCATGAGACAATAAGTCCAAACTATGGTAAATCATGCCGAGCATATTGGCAACAGTCGTTTTTCCCGTCCCAGGATTACCTGTGAAAACGCTGTGCAAACTAAAGCGACTACCTTCTTTTAAGCCTTTCTCTTGGCGAATTTTTAAAAATTGAAGATAAGAAGCTAATTCTTTAATTTGCTCCTTCACTGTTTTTAGACCGATCAAACTTTCTAATTCAGCGGAAGCTTCCTCAAAAGTTGGTTTTTTATCCTCTTCTGCAATCGGAGTGCCATCAATATTTCGACTATGGGAAGTGGTATAAATAAAATCATCGGTTTGCTCTTCGTATTCTTCACCAACCTCAAAAGGTACAACCATTAAAAGTTGATCCATAAAAATCACCTCCAAAGTATAGCGATCTGGATACCAATAATCAGAAGATTGTGAACCATAACCTGTATCTAAAACAATTGTTTTGCGGTTGTCCGTAATTTCTTTGACGTATTCGACATATGCTTTATGTTGACCAGCGTCATTATAAAAATTAAATTGAAGTTCAAGCGGAAATAAATCTAAATGCGATAAGTGATTATTCAGATGCATTTCGATATTAATAAATGGTGTTTCGCCGTGCTTAAATGTCTTGTAATAAGTACGATTACCAAGTGCTATACCTTCACGCGGACTTTCAAAAAGTTTCACTTTATCAATCGAAAAATATGGATTTTCGTTGACGGAAACAACTCCATTATTGGTAATATAGAAAATTATCTCCCCAACTTCCTCATCATCCATAAATACCTGCCACTTGTATTTTCCAGCTTTCCACCACCCTGGATCGGGCGTTCCCCAACCTTCGCGAACATAAAGGATATTTTTTTCCTTACTTACATTGAGTTCTTTTTTTAGATTACAAAGTTCTTTGTCATCTTCCATATTTGTACAGACCAAACGAATTTCTGCCTCCCAATCACTTTCGTCAAATAACTTATTGTAAAAAGATAATTCACAATAAATATAACGGCATTCGCTTTCATCGTAAACACGGCGATATTTCTTGACATTAAAGAATAGATTTTCTTTTGAGCCAAAAACTTTAAGTTCTTTTACTTTGAAGTTTCCTCCAATCGCGTCATTCTTTTTTTTAAAAACCATAATATATAACTAAATAGTACCATCGAACAGATTCGATTGGCTAAATATTTATTGATAATGAATAGAGTTTCTTTTATAATTATTAAATTAATCCTTTTAGGGCTAAATTGGCAAAATATAAAAGAACTTAACTAAAAAAGTATTCTAAAACATACCTTATTTATTAGTAGATAAATTTACATCAAATTTATCTACTGTGTTCTATTTTTCTAATTAAATCGAAATATAAAAATAAATTTCAAGAAAATACAAATTGATGTATAGTAATTTTTTTGAATATGTTTTAAATAATAGAAAAAACCCTTCCTATTCCAAATTAAGAACAAGATTGTTATTTTTGCAAAAAAAATTAAAATTGTTGTGACTTAAAAATCCAACACTTTAAACAATCATACTAATCCATAACTATTTTTATGATAAATCGACCAATTATTTTAGCTTCTAAATCACCTCGTCGTCAAGCATTGTTGAAAGAAGCAGGTTTTCAATTTGAAGTAAGAACCCGTTCGATTGATGAGGATTTTCCTGCGGATATGGCGGTTTCGGAAGTAGCGGAATTTATTGCTCAGAATAAAGCGGAAGCGGTCAAAGACTGGATTAAGGGCGAAGAAATTATCATCACAGCAGATAGTATTGTTATTTTGGATAATAAAATATATGGAAAACCAAAGGATAAAGCTCATGCTGTTGAGATTTTAAAAGCCCTTTCGGGAAGCGTGCATCAAGTCATTACAGGCGTTTGCATTTTATCGAAAGAGGGGAGAAGGAGTTTTTCGGATGTTGCTCATGTTCATTTTGAAGAGTTGACCGATGCTGAAATTGATTTTTATATTGATGAATACCAACCATTTGATAAAGCAGGATCTTATGGTGTTCAAGAATGGATTGGTTTTACGAAAGTTAAAAAGATAGAAGGAACGTTTGCTAATATTATGGGCTTACCTGTTCATTTGGTTTATAAAGAATTGATAAAGTTTAAATAAAAATTGTATTCATTGGTCAATCAAAAATTAAACTATTAAAAACTAAAAACGTTTTAATTTTGATGATCTACTGATTAGTGATGAAAATTAAATAAAGTCGTCTATTGGGGCGGTTTATTTTTTTTAGAAATAAAAAATAAGAAAATGGCAAGTGCATTAAAAAACCTTTCAACTTATAACGAAGCAGATTTGTCTTCGGCAGAAGAAATGTCGTTTGGAATCGTCTTAGCAGATTGGAACGAAACAATTACTCATAAGTTATATGAAGGTTGTTATGATACATTGATTAAGCATGGAGCGAAAGAAGAAAATATTCATACAATACAAGTACCAGGAACATTTGAATTGCCAACTGGCGCAAGAATGTTAGCCCAAAATAAAGATATTGACGGTTTTATTTGTATCGGTTGTGTGATCAAAGGGGAAACAAGTCATAATGAATATATCAATCAATCGGTCGCGCAAGGGTTGGTAAATTTGGGGGTGATGTCTGGTAAACCATTTATTTTTGGTGTTCTGACCCCAAATGATCAGCAACAAGCGATTGATCGAGCTGGAGGAAAATACGGAAATAAAGGCGTTGAAGCTGCTGTGACTGCTATGAGAATGGTCGCAATTGGAAAAGAACTCAAAAAAGAAGGACGCAAAATAGGGTTTTAATTAATTGATAATTGATAATGCCTGAGTTGGTGTGAGAATTGCTTTTAATTGCTTTTGAGAAAATCTAGATTTAGAATATTATTGATATATTCTGAGCCTAGATTTTTTTTATAGGTGCAATTATTGGTTATATTTTTATTTCATTAGTTGAGAATGAATAAAATCAAATTTATAGCGGTAAATTACATTTTAAAAAGAGATATTTGCAGCTAATTCTTATTGTAAAATATGAAATGGATTTCTAAAATATTAAAGTTTCTATTTATTTTTTTAATCGTAATAGAAATTTTATCTCAAATTGTGGGTTTTCAGCAAAACAATCGAATTTATGTATTAGGCACTTCGCCTTACATGAAAACGCCTTCCCGTACTTATTGGAAAAAACTATATAAAAAAGTCATTGCTGATACTGTTAGTTATTATCAATACGATTCATTGACTGGTTGGACAAATCGTGCGAACTCGACCTCAAAAGATGGTTTATATCATTTTAATAATGATGGGATTCGCGGAAATACCGAGTATTCAAAAGAACCTGATGATGATATTATTCGTATAGTTTTGTTGGGAAATTCTGCGGTTTTTTCGGCAGAAGTTGCTGATACAAATGCGCTAGGGTTTTATTTAGAAGAAGCTTTGAAAGCGAAAGGGCAAAAAGTGGAAGTGCTGAATATGGGGGTTGGGAGTTTTAGTAATGATCAATCCTTGCTTCGTTGGAGACATAAAGCAAAATCTTATTCGCCTGATATTGTTGTTCAAGGCGTTCATATGTGGGATTTTTGGATTAATTTGAATATTTATAAATATTGTATGTTTCCGCCTACGGGCATTGTTTATACAAAACCGAGAGCAGTTTTGGAAGCAGATACATTGCGTTGGGTTAATTATCCGACCGTTCCGCCTGCTGAAATTTACGATTCTATAATTTTGAATTATGAAGATCAAACTTACTTTAAACATGAATATTTTAATAATCGAAAAAGATATGGTCAGAATATATTAGATAATATTTATTTGTATCAAATTTTAAGGCGAGCTAATCAAGATATGGCTCAAAAAATAGATGATGCGCCAGAAGGTAAGGCATTAATGGTCGAATTAGTTCGTGCTTTTCAGAAAGAAGTTGAAGCCGAAAATAGTCAATATATTTTATTAAAATTAGCTTCATTTAAAGAGCTTTTACGGATCAAATACCTAAAAGAAAGCCCTAATGCTGACTTTTGGACTGTTTTAGAAAAAGATAAAACGGTTTTTTCGACCTTTCCTACTTTAGGAAAAGAAAAGGAAACGGATGTATTTGTCGCATCACATTCACATTATTCTAGTAAAGGAAATCGTTTAATTGGGGAAGTTTTCGCGAATTATTTAATCGAAAATAGACTTTTGAAGAAAAAAACTCATTAAAAAACAATTAATAAAAAATGAAAATTAATAGAAACGAGATGAAAAAACTCATTTTATTCTTTATTATTCTAATGACTAATCAACTCCTTGTCGCGCAAAGTATCAATGTGCCGATGGGGAATCAATCCTATCATTTTGTGGATAGGTTAGAAATTAAATCTGGCAAATTTGCACCTTTCCATACTACACATAAATATTATCAACGAGGTGAATTAGCTCAATGGGCGTTATCTTTGGATACATTAAATGAGTTAGCTTGGTCAGATGCTTTAGATCTAAAATACATTTATAATGATAATAATCAATATTTAGGAGAAACGCCTTATTCCTCGAATGAGCATTCAAAATATGAGAAAACCTCCAAGCCATTTTTAAAATATTTTTTGAAATCACCAGCTCGATTTTATGAATATGCTAAAAAGGATTTTAGTGTCACTTATGACCCTATTATCTCTATTGCTGGTGGTCAAGAAAGTACAGAAACGGCAAAGTCTGGGTATTTTCATAGAAATTATGGCGCACAAATTAGCGGGGAAATCAATGATCGAGTGCACTTTTACAGCAATATACTCATGAATTTTGATCGTCATCAACCACAAACAAGGCGATATAGAGAAGAACATTTATCTATTCCAGGACAAGGTTATTATAAAGGACCTTATACTTTTGCTGGTGTTGATAGTATTTACGACAACATTAGTGCACAAGGATATATTGATTTTAAAGTGACAGAAAGTATTAATTTCCAATTTGGTCATGGTCGAAATTTTATTGGTAATGGTATGCGCTCTTTATTGCTTTCTGATTTTGCTGATAATTATTTATACCTAAAAATGAATACAAAAGTAGGTATTTTTGATTATCAAAACCTCTTTGCGGAAATGCGTCAACTATCTACAAGCCAAACTGCAACAGGAGAATTAGTCAAAAAATACTATGCAGCTCATCACCTAAGTCTCAATCTTTCAGATCAATTAAATATTGGTATTTTTGAATCATTGATCATTAATAGGCAAAATGGATTTGAATTGAATTATCTCAATCCAATTATTTTTTATCGTTCAGTAGAGCGCTCTTTAGATAGCCCTGATAACGCGATGATTGGATTAGATTTTAAATGGAATGTAGCTAAACGATTTCAATTTTATGGGCAGATGGTTATTGATGAATTATATGCTTCTCGTGTACTTTCTGAGCCAGGATTATGGACACATAAGTTTGGTAATCAATTGGGCATAAAGTACATAGATGCTTTTGGTATTGATCATTTAGATTTGCAATTTGAATATAATGGTGTTCGTCCTTATACTTATTCTCATGTTGATTCCAGTACAAGTTATTCTCATTTTAGCCAGCCTTTAGCTCATCCGCTTGGTGCTAATTTTAGAGAATTTATTGGAATTGTAAGATATCAGCCTACGCCAAAGCTGATTTTGAAATTGCAAATGATGCAAGCTCAAACTGGTTTAGATACATTAGGGTCAAATTGGGGGAGCGATATTTTTGCCAGTTATTATACACGTGAAAACAGTGATAATGTAAAGGTCGGACAAGGGGTTGAGACAGATATTTTTCTATTAGATTTTCAGGCGAGTTATATGTTATTACATAATATGTATGCTGATCTAAAGTTTCAATATCGAACTCAAAACAGTGAGTTTGATGGTCATGACTATAATCATACTTTTGTTAGTTTGGGCTTTAGGTATAACTTTTGGTCGAAACCAGCTATTTATTAAAATTGAAGGGGGCATTGACAATTTTTGTCCTTTATTCCAATGTGGGCTTGTCCCATTGTGAAAAACAACGGGGCAAGCCCACACTGGATTAAAAAAAATATCAATGAACCAATTGAAAGTTGAGAGTTGAAAATATACCAGTTTGAGTATTTTTAACTCTCAACTTTCAATTATTAATTTTTAACTTTCCGTCCTTTTTTATCAAAAACGCCAGTTGCTTTATTTTTATTTAACTTAGAATTTTTGACTTCCACACCGTTATCATTATGATAGATCTTACCCATTTTAGCATTTTCTAGTGTTGATTTTGAAATATCGGTTGGAATAACATTACCATTGATAGAAAAAGGCTCATTGATATTAATATCGCCACTTTCTAAACGAGACGAAATATCCGTTCTCAAATATGGATTAACGAGCGTTCCATCACCATAAACAATATCATTTTTCTCTACATGCGGGATATATTTCGTATTAGGCACTTCATATTTATTGATGTTCATCGTAATGCCAGCATGAAAATAATTGATTCGTTCCATGAAATTAATATTCATATAATCTGGTCCGCGATACATTTTAAGCATAAAACCAACACTTCGCCAATTAGGATTAGAAAGCCCAACCGTGATTTCTGTTGAAGTTGGATTTAAAATGCTATTATCTAAAACTCTAGTATAATCGTATCGAAATAAGAAATTCCAACTTTGTTTAGGTCGAATTTTTCGAGCGGATGATCGTTGTAAAACAGCTACATC
>CAKZLL010000182.1 GCA_937125475.1 uncultured Saprospiraceae bacterium
TTTTGCTGAGTTTCTTTTTTATTAATACAATTTGCTTCGATCTGCCAAAAACCTTCAATTTCCCATAATTTTTGGCGATTTTTAGCAAAATATGTAGTAAAGCCTTGTTCCTCTTTGAACATTGTTCGTTGATCATTATTAATCCACGTTGGCGCTAATTGAATACCATAAATCATCCAAGCATTAGTGACTTGTGAAGCACCTTCCACTAAATCTATGCTGGTCGTCGTCAATGGAATAGGATCGAAATACATCGAAAAGAAAACGGTATCGCCATATGCAAGTGTCAGATCATCAGGAGTATATGGAATGCCTTCTGCCTTTTTGATTTGATAAAATGTTTGATTGGCAATGAGGCGGAATGCATTATTATTTCCTGGAGGAGCTGTTGAAATGAGGGCGCTAGGTCGATAAGCGTCGTTGATAGCAAAAGCATCAATAACCGTACTCGTATCAGAAAGCGTCACTTTAGCAATAAAAATACCGCCTGAATGCTGTCGCACCATCGGATATTCATAAATTAATTGTGAAAAAAGGAACATCGGATAAACGATGATCAATATGATAAGAAATACTTTTTTTTGCATACTTTTTATTGGTTCAATTCATTTACTTATAACAATTAACTACTAAGTTTTGCCTTATATTTTAAGTAGACCGAACAAATCATTAATAACAAAATAGATAGCGCAAAGTAGGTTGTTCCAACTTTAAGTTTAGAGGCTAATAAGATGGAATTGAGTTTCATATTAATAATAATGAGTGCAACGACAAAGACATCAAGCATTGCCCATTTATTAATAATATCAATAATTGCATCAATGATTTTACCACTTTTCAATTGAACATTAATGATTTTTAAAAATAAGATAATATATTTGAGGATCGGAAAAATGAACGTAAAAGTTAGAATAATACCACCTACAAATAATTCTCCTTCTTCAAAAAAATATTCTACTGAGCCAAAAAGATAAATATCTTGCTTTTTGAGACCTAATAGCATTGAACTACCCATTATTGGATAAATCAACCCCAAAACAAAAAAATAAATTGATATAAAAAATAGGCTGATTGGTAGAATTTTCGGGATAAATCTTTTCATTTTTTTATAATTGAATTTCTAATAGGTAATCCTAGATTAAGAACTTAATTTCAAATTTACTAAAAACATGATAGTTTTGGATAATTATCATTTAAAAACTCAATTCAATATGAAGTCTGCTCTTTTTGCCTTTTTTACTTTTTCCTTAATGTTCACAAGTTGCCAAGTCGAACCTTGTAGTTACTCGAAAACTCGATTTTTGAAAAGCTATGATAAATTGGTTGAAAAAGCTTCGGAAGCGGATCGAAAAGTTTCGGATAAAGCATGGAAAAAAGACGATAAAAAATTCCAACAGTTTGCAGTAGATTGTTACGAAGCACATGGTGATGATATGTCTTTGGGCGAAAAACGCGATTTTTGGATCAATGCGGTTCGTTATTTATTTTATCGTTATGGCTGGAGTATTATTTCTGAATTGCAAGATCCGAATACACAAAACGAAATTATTAATGTAGTGCGGAAAAATGCGATGGAAGCCTTGGACGGAGTTGATGATCTAATGAAAGTGATTAAAGATGAGTTGGGAAATAAAAAATGGAAAAATTTGTTCGATGATATTAAAAATAGAGCCAATGAAATAGGTGAGTAGTTGATCTATTAATACTAATTTTTAAAAAGTGTTCTCCAAATTATACTATGGAGAACACTTCTTCTCATTTTAAAGCTTAGTACCATTTTTAACGATTACCAAAAACAATAATTAGCCATGAAACAACTCATTATATTACTTTTAGTTTGTACAGCTTTGCAATGGTCTTCTTGTTTTATTATACCCATCTTTGCTCAATCTTATGCTTTAAATATGGACAATGAGGTTTTTGATAAAGGATTGATAGGCGATTTTGAGGGCGAACGAGATAATTTGACTTATAATGTCACAATTGAGCCAAAAGGGTATCGTTATAAAGGAAGGATTGTTATTGTTCAAGAAAAAGATACAATTGATCAATGTACATTTTCCCATATTGATAATGAGCTAGGAAGTGGTATTGGTAAAAGTGGACTACTATTTTGTACAAAAGATAGTGTTCAAGGGGTTTTTTCGATGCAATTAGATCATAAAGCGACAAGTTTAACCATTTTTGGTGTATCTGCTAACTTAGATTTGGCGATCCCCAATAATTTGACATTAATAAAAAAAATACATGAAAAGTAGTTTAGAAAGTACTTATTCTAGTGACAAAAAAAAGTATTTCGCATCTTATAAATGTAATTTTTTGGTTGGGATGATCAAAAAAGTAAGATAAATTTAAACAAGCTCTAAGTGAAAATATAGAATAATGAATAAAAATCAGTTATTGTTGGTCTTGATCTTGATGTGTTGCTCGATGATATCGACCGCGCGTGAAGTGATTATTTATGGAACAGTTGAACATCCTGTGTCCCGAAAAATCCGTTATACTGTTCAAGATAGTTATTTGAGTGGAAATGAAGTATTGTACGAAGTGGATTTAAATCAAGAAAACAAATATGCTGTTACCATAGATTTAGAAGAAACTGGGATTATAAAAATGACTTATAATCGCAAAGACATGTGGATTTATCTTTGGGGTGGTGCTTATATCGAAGTTAATTTTTCTAACCATAACTTTTATTCATCCTTTAATTATGATGGAGATGCTGCGATGGAAAATACCTATTTAGCTAAATATGTAGAAAAATTCGGTATCATCGACCCTTATGATGCTGCTGCTATTTTCCCCGCTTTATTAGTTTCTAATGATGTTTATGATCAAATGCTTAGGCTTTCGCCAAGTGATTTTTCAAAATATGCAGCAGGAAAACAGCAAGAGGAGCGAAGTTTTGATGCTAATTATCCAAAAAGACATCGACTTAATCCTGATTTTTTGGCCTTTATTAAAGCACGAATTGATTATCGTTGGGCGAGTTATTTATTAGCGTACACTTATTTTGGGAAGAAAAATGGGTATGAAATCCCTGATACTTTTTCTTTATTTTTATTCGATTTGAAAATTGTCAATGACAAAACCTTACATTCAGCGGATTATATTGGTTTTTTGGAAGAATATTTAAAATATAATTACCGTGAAATGAAAGGAGATACTACTTTGCCAACCGATAAATTTCAACTTTTTGGTGAAAAATATGAATTGTTGAGTAAGCTTTTGACCAATACACCGCTAGAATTGATGCAAGGACGGCTTTTGCGTCGAATCTTAAAACCGAAATATATTCCTTTTGTAGAAACTTATTATAAAGATTATATAGATTATAGCTTGACTGAATATTATGTTTACGAAGTGAAAAAAATCTATAAAGAAGCAGCTAAATTTTCAAATAATGCGCCCGCACCAGATTTTGAACTTATGGGCGAAAATGGCAAAAAAGTGAGGTTGAGTGACTTTAAAGGAAAGGTTATTTATCTGAGTTTTTGGGCAAGTTGGTGTCAGCCTTGTATTAGAGAAATGAATAAATCGGTGAGTAATCGTGTTGCTTTACAAGATACTAATATTGTCTTTTTGTATATATCGGTAGATCGAACAGGAGATAAATGGGGCAAGGCGTTGGAAAAATATGCTCATTACCGAACTTCGCGTGATTTTCATGTGTATGGAAAAGGGCGAAAATCCGAGGTCGCGAAGAAATATCGAGTGATTAGCTTGCCGCAATATTTTTTAGTTGATAAAGATGGTAGTTTTATTACTTCTTTTGTAAAAGCAAGTGATTCGTCCTTTATTCCTCAAATGCTGGAATTAGTGAATGGGGATCAGGGAAATTTTGGAGATAAATAACGCCATTGATTAAACTTAAAATGACAATAAAACGCAAATCAATTTTTATACTTTTTATTAATTAAAATGGTTCATTGACAATTTTTGCCAAAGATAGGAGGCACTTCGAAAGTGCCTCCTATCTAACCTTTGATTTTCAAACAATTATACATTTGTTTTAATTGATAAAATTCAGTTCTGGCAAAAATTGTCAAAGAACCCGTAAAACCTATATCATGAAATTTTTGAAAACGCTTACCTTTCTTTCATTTTGTATTTTTATGATGTCTTGCGGCGGAGGCACAGGAACAGATGGTGGTAATGTTGATAATGCAGGGAATGACGATATTCCAACACGCGATATTGATCCTAATTCTGCAAAAGCACATTTTACAAAATTGGGCGATGTGAAAAAAATCGGTCCAGCTAAAACGGAGTTACAACAAAAAATTGAGGCTTTGCAAGATCAAATCAATATATCTGATAATCCTTATGTGGGGTATTGGGTCGGGAAATTTGGTAAAAACATGATTAATATTATGATTGCAACTGCTGAAAATGGCAAAGTCGGTGGTTATAGTGTTTGTGCGGGTAATTATCGGATGATTACAGGTACTTATAAAAACCAGAAAAATGGTAAGACTTCCTTCATATTAGATGAACCAGGCGATGATAGATATGATGGTCGTTTTGAATTCACAATTGATGGAGCTACTAAATCTTTAGCTGGAAGTTGGTCGCCTTTTGAGCCAGACGGAAATTCGGCTAAAAAGTACACGTTAAAAAAACGTGCTTATAAATATGATAAAACGGTCGGCGAAAACCCAGAAACAGCTCAAAGATTACTCGAAGGCGAAGAAATTTATAATTATGATGCAGACGATTTGAGAATGATGAGAAGCGAGATTTATGCACGTCATGGCTATAGTTTTAAAGAAAAAGATATGCGTTATTTCTTTGAAAGTAAAGAATGGTACATGCCAATGTCGAATGATATTAGAGGCAAATTGTCAGATATTGAGACTGCAAATATTGATTTGATTTATGAATATGAAACTTATGTCGAAGAACATTATGATGATTTTGGTCGATAACATTACTGTAAATTAATAGTCACGAGTTGCGGATGATATGAATTTGCAACTCGTGATTAAATCTATTTTTTCTTCTTTTCTTCCTCTCTTTTCCCTCTCTGGAGCAAATAGGAACGCTTTTTGTAAATAAATAGCATATAATACAAATGGAGTAATATTATAGAAAAAATTACTCAGGCATGAAAAATTACCTTTTAAAATTTATAATAATTAAGTGTCTTTTTTCATATCTAAATAAAAACTCACCACAAAATTGAAAAATCAACTTCGGATTCTTCAATTATCAGCAAATAAGAAACTTTAACAAAAAAATATAGGCAGAACATTCAATTTGAACGTTCTACTGTAAAGCTATTTATTAACGTCACTATTAGACTTGTTCGGCGGCAGCTTAATGGGCTGCAACGGACAAATTTTATTTTGTACTTCGTTAAAATTTTTAGCAATAGCTATTGCTATTCCGAAAAATTTTGCCTTGTACCAAACAAAATTTCTTCCCGTCTCGCTCCATCAGCTACCGCCGAACAAGTCTATTAAAAAATCAAACTACAACATGAGAAAGTTCTCAATTATTTTTATTCTCGTTTTTTGTACCACTATTATCTTTGCCCAAAAAGCTACTAAGACTGTTACATTACAAGAAGGAAAAAATACGGTACAATTGACCAAACATCCATTCTATATTACTATTGAAGATGGAATTGTCAAAAGTGTATTTGAAAAAGAAGATGAATTTACAACCTATAATTCAGGTGTAGATCTTCTAATGGATAAATTATTATCCGTAGATGAATCGATTGACATTAAAAAAGAAGGAGCAGTTTGGGAAAAAGGCAAAGAATTATTATTTGTTCAGGTAGGAACGGCTGAAAATGGTTATGCTGTCCAATTTTATTTATTTGAAAAATAAAGTATTTGTTATTTTAAACCAATAATTACGAGAAAAAATAGAGAGAGATTAGTTTAATAAACTAGAACATATAAAAAATTAAGCCCTTATAGATTCGTCTACAAGGGCTTAATTTTTATAATCAAATTGGCTTAATTACTAGACATAACCAATTGGTTTTTTCCTCTTCTTGTAGAAAATGTCTTGCCTTTTGTCTCGCCTTTTGATGGCTCATTGATTTTATCTACATAATAATAAGTCGCTTTTGCTTCAAACAAATTCATAGTTAAGATAAAATAACCTTGATCACGCAAGTTAGCAAATTTTAAATGCGGATTGACACGACGCATCGCTTTTTCTACTTCTATGACTTGTTCTTTTGGGCGGTATTCATCCAAATTAGCTGAAGTCAAACCAGGCGTACCAAACTCAACCCCATAAGTTCCTTTAGAGGTTCTAATATCATATTCATTCATATCACTTGGCAATTCTATTGCCCAAGAACAATGTGTATCGCCAGAAACAAAGACCAAATTTGTTAACTCCTTTTCTTTAAAAGCTTCCAATAAACGCGCTCTTTCGGCAGGATAACCATCCCAAGCATCCATGTTTTTTGGTCGTTCTTTGCCTGTAATTGGTTGAATATTTAAATTAGCAAAAATTACTTGATTTCCGATTACTTTCCATTCGGCATTGGTACTTTCTAGGTTATTAATGAACCAATTTGCTTGTTCTTCGCCCAACATTGTACGAGCCTTATCATTATAGTTTTCTGCATTATCACTAGATACAGGAGGTGTACGCCCAGCCAAACGTTCATCAAGCATCAATAAAGTAGTTAAGTCCCCAAATTCAAATTTTCGATATAAATGTTTGCCTTCACGGATTGGCATCCATTCATAATAGACTTGCTTCGCAGCCGATTTTCTAACCATATAATCGCCCTCATCTTTGCCTTTTTCATTGTGGTTTTGTGCGCCCTCAACATGTGCATTATTGGCAATCTCATGATCATCCCAAATCGAAATGAATGGATGTAATTGATGTACACGTTGTAAATCTGCATCGCGTCGATATTGTGCATATCGCGTTCTATAATCATCCAAAGTAATGATTTCGGCAGCAGGTTCGTGTTTACGTGTCAAAGTCGTATCAGCATAAGCATTCGGTTCATATTCATAAATATAATCACCCAAATGTAAAACGGCATCAATATCTTCTTTTTCAGCCAATCGACCATAACCGTTAAAATAACCAGCTTCGTAATTGCTGCAACTCACTACCGCCAATCGAACTTGATCAATCTCGCCTTTAGGAGCGGTTTTAGTGCGTCCAATAGGAGAGGAGAAACCACCAAAATCAAATTGATAATAATAGTAAGTATTTGATTTTAAGTCTCTTACATCATGTTTTACGGTATGACCTTTACTTGAATTGGTGGTGATTGTGCCAGATCGAATTACTTTTTTAAGTTCAATATCTGTCCCAATTCTCCATTTAACATTGGCTACTCCTAAGCTGTCGCCCGTTACTCGTGTCCAGATAATTACAGCATTTGAAAGAGGATCACCCGAAGCAACACCGTGTATAAAAGGATTAGTTGCCAATTTTGTTTCTGTATTTTGACAACTCAAAAAACAGCCTATAATCCCAATGAATAATAGTAATTTGAATATTTTCATTATTTAATTTTTTGAACATGATGAAGCCCACGACTTTAATAGTGGGGTGAAAATATGATGTGTTAATCAATATTTTCTTTATTGTCAATCGTCCGTTTTATAAACTCGACTTTTGAAAACTGCCCATTGTATAAAGGAGGATTAACGCCCCTTTTGATGGACCAATTTAAATTCCATTTTCCTTCATAATTCAATACCACAAAATCGGTAGAATAGCTAGTCGTTGAACGAGCTTTAAGAACCGTAGGTGTGTTTTTTTGATTAATAAAAAAGTTATAAATCTTCGTCCTACCTTCTGATAAAGTCAATGCTACTTTTTTACCTTCCATCGAAATATCATAATCATAAGGATTATGAATATTGATTTTTATTGGGATTGTATCGTCGATGATTAATTGAGGTGGCAATGCTGGTTCGATTTCAATTTTAACTTGTTGAATATTCACAAAATTACTATCTATTTTATAAAATAGTGTATCGCCATTGCTTAATAATGCTTTTTTGGCGTGAAGCATTTTTACTCGACCAATATGTGCAAAGATAACGGATTGACCATTATATTCATCACCCAAATCCCAGATAGAATATTGATTGCTTCGCCAACCATTAATTGAATTATAACTATACGAAAATTGTTTTTGAGAATAGAAAGCGTGTAAAGCTGCTTTTTGATAAGAATGATCATGAATGACGGGGTAATCTTGCGTAATTACTTCTACTTCTTTGACGATTTTTTCTACATCAGCATGATGAAAATTACCTAATGGAAGAATAGAAAGTACTAAATTTAAACGAATAACTGCGATAAAAGCAAGAGAAATCCAACCCATTTTTTTAATCTTTTTAATTAATAATGGCGCTGAAACCGCTTGTTCAAAAGTTAAAATGATCAACGGAATAATAATTAAAACCGTCCATTGTGGCTCAATATGACGCATTTGTAAACTAATTAAAAAGAAAAAACCTAGAAAACCGAAGAGTATAAAAAGCAATGTTCGTTTGAAAGCATCAGTTGATAAAAACGAAGTCGATTTTCGAATAACAGGAATAAAGACAAACCACAGCATTGGATTATACACCAAAAAATTATTGATCACATATTCGGGAATGAAAAGCCAATTAGTTTGTACTACTCGATCCGTTAAATGATATTGAAAAGAAGGAAATTCATGGCTATATTGCCAATAAATGTGTGGCGAAAAAAGAGCAATTGCTAAAATACCAACTAGATAAAATTTAGGCTGTAAAAGGAGTTTTAGATTAGAGGCAATGATGAAAATAAGCAGTAAAGCACCATGATATTTACTATACATCAGCGCAGCAGCAGCGAGCGCAAAAACAAGAATATTTGTAAAATTAGCGGTTCGTTCAAAATTGCGATAAGCCAATAAAGTCAAACTACCAAAGAGCAACAAAGGCACATCTGGAGTAGTGATAAAGCCATAAATTTGAACCATTGGCAAGGAAAAAGCAAGCATGAAAAAGAGCCAAGTAAATGCTTTTTTATTGTTGACTTCGATTAATTCCCAAATTATCCGAAGCATTGCCAATTGAGCAAAAGCCGTCAATAATCGCACGCCCAGTTCATTTTGAAATAAAGTATATCCCGCTTTTATAAAAACACCAACCATTGGAGGGTGATCGAAATAACCCCAAGCTAATTGTCGAGAATATTCCCAATAATAGGCTTCGTCATCTAATAAAACAGTGAAATAAGCTTGAATAATATTTAAGCCCAGCCAAATCAGGGCTAGAAAATTCCAATTGTTGAGATATGATTGTTTTGATTTCAAATTGATGTTGATTACTTGGTTAATACCTCGTGATTTTTAATTATTGAACTCCTTAATGGGGAAAAGAGGTATTTAAAAGTTATAATTCCGCAAAATTAAACAATCGTAGTGAAAACTAGATTTTTGTATCAAAAAGTTTCTATTCTTTATTAAAATGAAAAAGAGGAAGTTAAGGGACGAGGCAATAAATAAACGAGAGATAATTTAATTTTCATTCCTAACAACGCGCAAATACTAAATTTTTATCCTAAATTTGAAGAACAAATCAACTTTATCAGAGCGGAAGGCAAATTATGAAAATACTACGATTACGTATTCAAAATATCAATTCTTTAAGAAACGAACATACTATTGATTTTACGGTTTTTCCTTTTCAGGGAACAGGCTTGTTTGCCATCACGGGTGATACAGGTGCTGGGAAAACTACGATTCTCGACGCGATGACGTTGGCTTTGTATGGGAAAACGCCTCGAAAACATGAAAATGAGGTGCTGACACACGGCACGCGGGAATGTATGGCGGAGATAGTATTTGATATTGAAGGTCGGGAATATCGAGCAAAATGGAGTCGGTCAGTTAATCGGAATGATAAATTGCGCGAGCCACGTTATGAAATTGTTGAATTGCCCTCTGAAATTCCTTTGGTGAGAAGCCTGAAAACGAAAGTTTTGCCCAAAATTGTTGAATTGACAGGATTGACTTATGAGCAATTTTTGAAATCGGTTATGTTGGCGCAAGGAGATTTTGCAGCGTTTTTGAAAGCGGATAAAAATCAGCGGAGTGCTTTATTGGAAAAAATAACAGGAACAGAGGAATACAGCAAAATTTCAAAAGCGGCCTATGAGCGTTTTCGGATAGAAAAAGAACAATTAGATCAATTGAAAAATCAATTGTCTCATATTCATATCTTGAATGATGAAGAAGAAACGGAAATTGAAAGACAGCATAAGGAACAGCAGGCTAATTATGAAAATGTTTCTAGTCAATTGATTATCAATAGAAAATTGGTGGAATGGCAGGAGGATTTAGAGCATTATACTTTAGAAAAAAAATCACTTTCCGAAGAATTAGAAGATATTAAAAGTCAATTTGAAGGACTTAAACCTGATTTGATAAGATTGGCTGCTCACCAAAAAGCCGTGATTTTTGACAAGCACATTTATCAACAAAAGAGACTGATAGGAAAAGTAGATAAAAGCCAAAAACAAGTTCAAAAACTAGATGATGTATTAGGTACATTGCAGGAGGAAATGATTATTGTCCATGCAAAAATGGAAGAAAACAAGCGGCATTATGAAATTTTATTAAAGCAAAAAGAAGCAAAAGAAACCCTTTTTGAGGAGATGATCGAACTAGATTCGGAATTGAAGAAACTCCAAGCCGATGTTCAAAACAAAGAAAAAAATATTGAAATCCTTAAAAGAAATATTGCTAAGAATGAGCGTGAAAAAGAAAAACTAGTTCTTCAAATTTCAAGATTACAAACAGCCATTGAAAGCGCTGAGATTTGGCTAAAAAAACACAATAAAGATCAACGTATTGTAGATGAGTTATCACAAATTTTGTTATTAACTAATGATAAAACAAAAACTACAACGCAATTAATTACGATAGAAAAAAACGTACAAAAACTAGAGAAAAATAAAACTAAGGTTAATCAAAATTTAGGGTATTTAAATAATGGTTTAACTAAAATAGTACTGACAATCAATGAATTAAAAGTAATGTTTGAGGATGCATTGCCACAGGAAAGTACGCAAGATTTTCAGGATGATATTAATAGTATTTATCAGCATATTCAAGAAATTCAACGAGAAATCAATCAATATCAGCAATTTATCAGTGGAGCAGAGAATGTTAAATCCTTAGAAAAAGACCAAGAAAATATTTGGGGCAAGTTGGATAATGCCGACCTACTTTTAGAAAAATATAAGGAACAATTAGAAGAACTTTCTGCGGATTTGAAGCGAGCAAAAGAGCGTGAAAAAGATAAGTTGAAAATATATGAGCAAGAAAAGTTAATTAAAAATTATGAGGCAGATCGAGCGAATTTAGAACAAGGCGAAAAATGCCCTTTATGTTTTTCAAACGAACATCCTTGCCATAGTCATAATTATCAGCCGCAAGTTTCGCAAACTAAAAGAGATTGGAACGAAGCTAAAAGGTATTTGAAAGCGATTGAGAAGAAACAAACTACTTTTCAAACACAAATTAAAAGTGAGAAAAATAATATTTTGACGATTAGAAGTGAGCAGAAAAATTTGCAAACAACTTTATCAAATGCTCAATCAAAACTGGATAATTTTGATGAAAAAATAGTGAAACTATAT
>CAKZLL010000183.1 GCA_937125475.1 uncultured Saprospiraceae bacterium
GAGAATAGTTGTTTTGGACTATCCTACTACTTTTGCAACTTCTGCCGCAGCTTCTTTTAATAAGATAGCTGAACGGACTTCTAAACCAGATTCGTCGATCATTTTCTTTGCAATCACTGCATTAGTACCTTGAAGACGAACAATAATTGGAACTGAGATATTACCAATATTTTTGTAAGCATCAATTACACCCTGCGCCACACGGTCACAACGAACAATTCCGCCAAAAATATTAATCAAAATCGCTTCTACTTTCTCATTTCTCAAAATAATACGAAATGCTTGCTCTACGCGTTTTGCATCAGCCGTACCACCTACATCCAAAAAGTTAGCAGGTTCTCCACCAGAAAGCTTGATAATATCCATTGTTGCCATTGCTAAACCAGCACCATTTACCATACAACCAACGTTTCCATCCAAGTTAACGAAGTTCAAGCCATAAGATTTTGCTTCAACATCTGTTGGATCTTCTTCGTCTGTATCGCGCAATGCAGCTAAATCCTTATGACGGAAAAGTGCATTTTCATCCAAATCAACTTTAGCATCTACTGCGATAATTTTACCGTCAGATGCATGCAAACATGGATTGATTTCAAACATACTTGCATCAGAGCCAACAAAAGCACTGTACAAATTGTAAATGAACTTGACCATATTTTTATAAGCTACTCCACTCATACCTAAATTAAAGGCAATGCGACGCGCTTGAAATCCTTGCAAACCTGCTAAAGGATCAATGTATTCTTTATGAATCAAATGAGGTGTGTTGTGAGCCACATCTTCGATATCCATACCACCTTCGGTAGAATAAACGATAACATTACACTTTCTTTCTCTATCCATCAAAACACTGATGTAGATTTCAGAAGGTTCTGTTTCACCTGGGTAAAAAACATCCTCAGTAATCAAAATCTTACGCACTAGCTTTCCTTCCGCAGAAGTTTGAGGCGTAACAAGTTTCATTCCTAGAATATTAGTAGCATGTTCTTTTAATTGGTCAAGATTCTTAGCCAATTTCACACCACCGCCTTTACCGCGACCACCTGCATGAACTTGCGCTTTGACAACGTGCCAGCCCGTACCTGTTTCTTCGGTTAATTTCTTAGCAGCTTCGACCGCTTCGTCAGGAGTATGAGCAACAATACCTCTTTGTATTACTACACCATATTGTGCTAAAAGTTCTTTTCCTTGATATTCGTGTAAATTCATATTGGAAATCAATTATAAATCAAATGACTAAAAGTTGTGCAAAAATATAAAAATTCATTCAATTTCTGAACCCTTTTGTCATCTCTTCTTATCTTTTTAGTTTTTTTCAAAAGATATTATTATTTGAAATATGATTTTGAGGAGATTATAGCTTGTTTTTAGGGTGTTGAAAGTAATAATAGGAGCAGAAATTTAAGTTCTTAATGATTACTGTATCAACAAAACTAAAATAATAAACCGCATTAGTAACGAGAACTAACGCGGTTTATAAAAATAAGCCTTAAAAGAAATTTACTTCCCTTTCAAAATATGTCGAGAAATAACTAATTTCTGAATTTCGGAAGTACCTTCTCCAATTGTACAAAGTTTGGAATCTCTAAAAAACTTCTCTACTGGAAAATCCTTCGTATAACCATAACCGCCATGTATTTGAATGCCATCCGTTGCGACTTCCACGCAAGTTTCGGAAGCAAAATATTTCGCCATTGCGGAAATTTTAGTTACAGGCTGTTTATTAATAAGTAAGTCAGCGGCTTTTCTAGTAAGCAATTCAGAGGCTTCAATTTTGGTTGCCATATCTGCCAATTTGAAGGCAATCGCTTGAAAACTAGAAATAGGTTTGCCGAATTGCTCGCGTTCTTTTGAGTATTTTAATGATGCTTCATAAGCACCTTTAGCAATTCCAATTGAAAGAGAAGCGATTGAAACTCGACCACCATCTAATATTTTCATAGCTTGAATAAATCCTGCGCCTTCTTCTCCCAGCATCTGACTTTTATGTACTCTACAATTATCAAAAACCATTTCTGCAGTTTCCGATGCACGCATTCCGAGTTTATTTTCTTTCTTACCTGCCGAGAAACCAGGTGTACCTCTTTCGATCACAAAAGCACTCATTCCATGACTATCCAACAATTCACCTGTCCTGACGATGACGACTGCTGCATGACCTGATTTTCCGTGAGTGATCCAGTTTTTAGTACCATTAATAACATAATAATCGCCATCTTTGACTGCGACACATTGCATTCTACCTGCATCACTACCTGTGTTAGCTTCGGTCAAACCCCACGCGCCAATCCATTCACCAGAAGCGAGTTTAGGCAAATATTTTTGTTTTTGCTCTTCTGTTCCAAATTTTAGAATATGATTGGTACAGAGTGAATTGTGAGCGGCAACAGATAAGCCGATTGAACCACAAACCTTAGATATTTCTACAACAATCGTGATATATTCTTGATAAGTTAAGCCCGTTCCGCCATATTCTTCTGGAACAAGAATACCCATAAAACCATATTCTCCCATTTTATGAAATAAATCAACTGGGAAATGTTGTGCTTCGTCCCACTCCATTAAATGTGGGCGAATATAAGTTTCTGCAAAATCTTTTGCACTTTGTGCAATCATTTGATGATTTTCATCCATAATATTCATTATTACTAATAATAGTTTCTATTAACAGGATCTTATATTTCTAGTTGTTAATAAAAACTAATATGCTTGTATTTATTAATGTTGAGTAGTCTTCGATAAAAATACGAATTTTTATTAAAAAAGTTATAGTGCTTATTGTTTGTTATTGAAACCAAATTTGGATATTATTGTTTTGATTTATAAAAAAATTGGAGAAGTGTTAAAATTTGTAATTTTATTTTGAAAATGAGTTTTTAATTAATATAAGAATTTTTTTTAAAAAAATAATAAAAAGAGACAAAAGCGATTTAAAAATCATTTGGTATTAAGAAAGTAGGAAAAACATGACACTTGCTTAGTAGGATGTTATCTTGAAAATTCTTTATTTTTACCTGTAAAACCAACCATCTATGGACAAATTAAAAGTATCAATTGAACGATATGCATTCGGGGTATGTAGTTATATCGGTCAAAAAATTGGGTTGTCGGCTCATCGGGTACGCCTATATTTTATTTATGCCTCTTTTGCTACCTTGGGTTCTCCGATATTAATTTATCTTATTTTAGCATTTTGGTTGAACCTTAAAAAATACCTACGGAAAAGCCGTAATCCGATTTGGGATATTTAAAAATATTTCAACAAATATGAAATACAGTCAAGCTATTAAAAACGAAAAGAGTAAAGCACAATATATTGCGCTTTACTCTTTTTAAATTGAATAAATTTATTATTTAATTCTACTCAATGATTACTCTTTCCGTAGATTCTAAAGTTTCTCCATTCCAAATTTCAATAGTATATATTCCTGCTGTTTTCAATTCAAACATAGTTACTTCATTAGTAATAGGCTGATTTGATAAAGTTCTTCCTAAAATATCTCTTAGGATGATTTTACTATTAATCATATTCTCTCCTTTGTAAGCAACATTAATTGTACCGCTTGAAGGGTTTGGATAGATATTAGCACCTAAACCATCATGAAGCGGCTTAGTATTTTTAAGTGTTTCTACATTATTATTAATGGAACTTCCATTACCTGAAGGTGGCGCAACACGCTCATTAGAACCTCCATGACTGCTAATTCCAGGAGGGCATCCACTGCCTTCTACAGAAATAGTATGTACTACTCGATAGTAATTATTCACTCCACCATCTACTGGTGCAAATGCGAATTGAAGTGTTGGATTAGTAAATGCTTCAATTGGTGCGCCTACTAATGCGCCAGTGCTTGTTGCATGATACAATTCCCACAAACTCGTTGTTGGAAACGGTGGTGTAGATACTAGTTGTACTACATTGTATTCTACAGATTTTCCAGAAGGAAAAAGTGTTGTATTATTAGTTGGAGTAACTAATGGATAATGAGAGAAGTTCGCAAAAGGAGTAACATCTGGTGTTACAGTTATTGTTCTTGTCAAAACTGTCTCAATACATCCACAAGTAATAATTAGCTGAATAGTAAAATCCTCTGAGTTCTCTATGCCATAGATTTCTAAAGTAGGCTCATTTAAATTACTTGCATCTACACCATCTGGAAGAATCCACTGATAAGTTGCATCACCAGATGCTTCTACGGAATATACTAATGGAAATTTTCCTGGTAAACAAACATGGTCTGGGCCGATTATCTCTTGATTAGTACAACAAACTACTTCTGAGAAACAGTCCTGAATAGTTAAATCAGTTACTTTTCCCCATAATGCTCTAGTTGTTGAAGCACCAGGATGATTAGTAAAATGAATATGATTCAAGTTTCTAATACCTTCTGGTATAGGGAAACAAATAGAGCCTTTATCTTCATTCAGAGTGAGGTCATAGGCAGATAATCTACACCAAGTTGAACTAATACGCTCTAATTTAATACTAAAATTATTGTCTAGTATAGGAGAAGTAGCACCAGATCCTTTTTGACCAAGATCTAAAAACATCCCAGATTCTAAATAACTTTTATTAGCACTTGGACTAAATGGTACAGCTCCATTTTTACAGTAAGGAACTAACAGAACTTTATCATGTAAATGAGGGTAAGCTTTAAGAATATCCTTATGTAAATCAGCTTTAGGATGTAAATCAGCTAAATTTAAAGCTATCATGTCAGCATCTATATGATCAGCGGCTTTAGCTGATGTTCTGTAAGGATTACCGCCTCCTGTTGCTACTGCAAATATAAAAGCTCCAGCATGAGGTTCGGCAAGATTAGCGAACTCGGTTGGTTGAAAATTAAAATCGGCGACCCAAGTATTACATAGACTTTGACCAATAGGTGCGGATGCACTAATAAAATTAGTAGGAGCACCTCCATTATTGTTTTTAGCTCCAAAGAACTCCATTGCATTATTATTAGGACGTATTTGATGTGGATTATTTAATCCATCGGTCGTTGTCCAGTTCCAAGGAGTAGATCCATTATTAAAAAAATCGACATTATAGGTTTGCTGTTGGGCTGTAACAGCGAAAGAAATAAATAATAGTAAGGTTATTAATTTTATATGTTTCATAAAAAAAGGATTAAAAAATGTTTTAAAAAAAGGTTACATATGTTTTAGCTAAAACGTGAAAGCGAAAGGTAGTTTTCCTATGCTTTACATAAATAATGGTCTATTTTTCTCAAAAAGGTCACTGGTTCGTTTTATTTTTTATTTTTTATAAAACAGCGTTCGTAGAACTTTCTTTTATAAAAAGTCCAATTATCTTTGTAATATGAAAAAACTAATATTATTATTTTTACCAGTAGTATTAATGCTATCAGCTTGCGGAGATGATCAAGCTGAGACTGATGCTGAGTTGATTTTAGATTATATAGCAGATAATAATCTAACTACTCAAGTTACAGATGAAGGGGTTCATTATATTGTTGAGACAGAAGGAACAGGAACACGTCCTGTCATTACAGATAATGTTGAATGTCATTATGAAGGATATTTGTTAGATGGAACTGTATTTGATTCTTCATATGATAGAGGTCAAACTGCAACTTTTCCTTTAGGCGGAGTGATTAAAGGTTGGCAAATTGGTATTCCTTTAATAAAAGAAGCAGGAAAAATTAAATTATTGATTCCTTCTCATTTAGGTTATGGAGGTAGAGCAGTTGGAACAATTCCATCTAATTCAGTCTTGATATTTGATGTTCATTTAATTGATGTTCAGTAATTGATAATGCTTAAATTGGCGTGTTTTTTAAGTGGTAATAAAAAGTTAAATAACCCTGATTATCAGTTGATTATTTAATTTTTTATTGCCCAATTTTTTATCTGACCTATTTTTATTTCTTGTTTTATGTATAAAGTATTAATGCGTTCCTTAGTTGCAATTGTAGAAGAAGCATCAGAAGCTATTTTAGAAGTATATCATTCCGATGATTTTGAAATACAGAAAAAAGGAGATGATTCTCCTTTGACTATCGCAGACCAAAGAGCGAACGAAATAATCGTTAAAGGCTTACAGGTTTTAGATATGCAATTTCCGATTATTTCAGAAGAAAATAAGTTGGTAGAGTATGAGCAGCGCGCAAAATATGATTATTATTGGCTTGTAGATCCTGTAGATGGTACGAAAGAATTTATTAAACGAAATGGTGAATTTACAGTAAATATTGCTTTAATTCATCAAGGCAAACCTATTATGGGAATTGTTGGGATTCCTGTTCAAAATCGTATTTTTTATGGAATAAAGGATCAAGGTGCCTTTTTATTAGAAAATGGAACAACACAAACTTTAAAAGCAAAGTCGTTTCATTTGGAAGATAAAGGCTTAAAAATTGTCACTTCTCGTTCTCATCTCAATGACGCGACTCGCAATTATATTAATCATTTGAATGAACCTGAATTTGTTCCTATGGGCAGTTCGTTGAAATTTTTAATTATCGCTGAAGGCAAAGCAGATGTTTATCCTCGATTTGGTCCTTGTATGGAATGGGACACTGGCGCAGCCCAAATCATTTTGGAAGAAGCTGGCGGAAGTGTTGTTCAAGTCGATGCGCTTGATGAACCATTGATTTATAATAAAGAAAATTTGCTTAATCCATTTTTCATTGCTTTTGGGGCAGTGATTGGAGCGCGTCACTTTGGAGCGTAATCGTGTTAGTGAGCGGATAGGCAACGCAAGTAAATGTTATTCCTTTCATATTATCTGTATCAAATTTTCCTTCTGTTGTGTACATTTCGGCTTTTCCGCTTTTGCATTGTGCAGAACAAACGGTACAAATTCCGCTTTTACAATTAAAAGGCAAAGAGATATCAGCTTGATAAGCAGCATCTAAAATAGTTTGTCCTGCTTGTACAGGAAATTTAACTGCTTGATTATCAGCATAAATATAAGTGACTTCGCTATCACTAAAATGTTTAGGATCTGGTTTTGATATCTCCTTTATAATAAAAGCTTCTTGATGAATATTCGCTTTTGGGAAACCCATAAAGTTAATAGTCATTCGTGATTTGAGCATAATACCTTCTGGGCCACAGATATAAAAGTGAGGATTTGGGCTAATAGAAGTATATTTTTTGACTAATCGCTCAATCCTAAAATTGCTTAAATAACCTTCTTTAAATGTTTCATTGGCGATAGGAGAGGAGAGTGGCTCTGTCGGACGGCTCAAAAAATGTAAGATAGTTAGTCGATTAGAATATTTTTTTGCCCAGTCATGTAAAGCCGTTTTGAAAATAATTTGCTTGCGATTTCGATTGGCATTAATTAAATAAACATTCTTTGAACTGGTCGTTAATACCTCTTTAAGGATAGAAAACAGCGGAGTAATACCGCTTCCGCCACTAATTAAAACCACATCAGTTTCAGATTTTGGCAAGATAAATTGACCTGCTGCTGGCAATGTAGCAAGTTGATCTCCGACTTTTATTGTTTCGGTTAAATATTTGGAAGCGATTCCATTTGGAATTTTTTTAACGGTAATCGCCAATAAATCGTCCGAATGAGGAGCAGAAGAAAGCGAATAAAATCGCTGGATTTCTTGTTGATTGATATTGAGAATAATCGTTAAAAATTGTCCTGCTTTGTATGGCACATTTTGCGAAAGCGGCTTTAAAACTAAAGTGACCGTTTGAGGCGTTTCTTGAATTTTATTAATAACTTGGAGAGCGATCTGCTGATTATTTAATGTAGTTTTCATTTAGTATAAATATCACAATTTTTAACAAAAATATTCCTCTTAATCCACAAAAGTAAATAGTCTTCCTTCTTTTGAAACGACATAACCTTGTCCATTTCGTACAAAAACACTAGTAAAATTAACATTAGGAAAATTATCTACGACGAGCCAATTCGCTCCTCCATCTATAGTTTTCCAGAATGTACTATTATTTCCGACGGCATAGCCTTTTTCATTATCAACAAAAAAAACATCATTGAATTGTGTGTCGTTACCTGTAAAATTATCCGCGCGATTTTGTCGTTCCCAAGTTAGACCACTATCCGATGTTTTAAAAATTTTGCCAGAAGTTCCAACAATATAACCGATTTGAGGAGAAGGAAAATCAAGGGCTTTGAAATTATCTCCATTTTCGGGTGATAAAGTCCAATTGAGACCGCCATCATCAGATCGCATAATTGCACCAAAACCCACTGCAACAATAAGAGAAGGATTAGCAACAGGATCAATAAAAAGCGCGTCATTCATCTCATGAAGTAAGCTATCAATATATAAATCCTGTGTTGTTTGATTGATTCTCGAAAGATATATTCCTCCAGTATGATAAGCACTGCCTCCGACAGCAATACCTGTTGTTTCATTTATAAAATCAATCGACCAATAAGCTTGATGCCTTGGGAATTTGGGATGCGACCAAGTATTTCCACCATCATGAGTCTGAATCCAATATCCATAATGTCCAACAACATATATATTAGAGCGATCAATTACATCAATATTATAAAGGGCAACTGGCTCTAAACTGTCAATTTGCCAAGTTGTACCGCCATCATTTGTCGTTAAAATAATGCCTTTGTGATAGCGACGACCACCGACAATCATGCCTGTATCTTGATCAAAAAAGTAAACATCTTCGAGTGGCAATGTCGTTGATACATTAATTTCAGTCCAATTGATCTCAATTTTTTCTTTACCACAAGCGGTTAGGAATAAGATTAAAATCAAAAAAAGTCCATTTTTAAAACTCATCCGTGATAATTGTTTAAATAATAACAAGTTTATTTTAAACACGGAACAAAAATAAGGATTAAAAAAAAATAAACCGCATCAATTGCTAAAATTGACGCGGTTTTCAAAAAAATAATCATTAATAGATTATTCACCTTTTCTTGTCTAGTCTGGTTCTATATGTCCCCAATTTTCACCAGAACGAATTCGATTGAGTTGAGTATGAGATATACCAAATCGTTTGGCAATTACTCGCAATCTTGTTCTTTTTTCACTTTGAAGCATTTTTTTAATAATTTTTACTTTGCTTTCGGTTAATTTATAATGCTCTTGTCTTTTTACTTTAGCGGCTTGATACTTAGGACTTGTCTTTGCATGTTGATTGAGTTCTTCTTGCGTCATCCATTTTAGATTTTGATAATGGTTATTGGCTTTACTAAAATCTAAGTGAACGACAAATTTATGGTCAGAGGAAAGTCGTTCCAAAAAATGATCTGCAACAAATCTATGGACAAGAATATATCTTCTGCTATCAGAATTATCTAAACGAATAGTAATTCTGATACTGCCATTTGGATTCACAGAGCCTTTAACTAAACGCTCTCGACCAGTATTGATATCTTTGCTTTTTACTCTGCCAAAATTAGAAATATGATAATTTGTATTGGTTTTCTTGGCAGGAAGTACGACTTCTTTCCAAGTTTCTCCCCAGTAAGTTTCGATATTGTGACTCATTATGATAGTAAGTATGTTTTAGTTTTAAAAAATTAGGCACAAGTATTCTGTTTTGAATGTTTTCAAACATTCAATTCTGATTATTTTTTTTGTTAAAATGAGCTCAAAAAAAGTGGGTGCTTAAATCATTGAGATTTGCATAATATTAATTTTGTTCTTTGTCTTTCAGTCTGAAAAAAATTATACTTAATTAACTGAAAGCAACATTATGACGCACTTACAAGGAAAAGGTAACACGTCCTTTTTAAAAGTTTTTTTTGCTTTCAAACATACTGTTTGCGTATATACAAGGCGGTGTTTGTATTGGTAAATGAAGGGTAGAGAATAAGTAAGGTGTTTGAAAAAAAGAGGATATATTCTTATAATACAGAGGGTTAAAAGTAGGGGATATACTAAAGAGTTAATTAGAATGATATTGCAAAATTGATACAAAAAAAGCGAAAAAAGAACTATTATTTTTTGATATTTAATGCTAAAATATTTTACTATACTATTTTTATTTATCTTGTTTTATTCCTAATTACCTTTTATTATATGATTTAATTTTTTTTTGTAAAAGCATTTATTTGGACTTGTAAAAAGAACCTTTTAGTATTTTCGTTTTATTAAAAAAATAAAAAAAATAACAGGATGAAACTTAGACTTATTTTACTAGCTGTGACGATAATGACTTTTTCGAGTTGTGCTATTTTTAATATTCTTGTAGTTGGATTTGCGGTTGGTGCTTCTGGAAGTAGCAATTCTTTGGCGCATCAGTTTAATAGTTTAGCTTATCAGAATACTAGCAAAGAATATGCAGATAAATATAAAAATCAGTTAGAGACAGATGGAAAGCTATTGAGGTCATGGCATCATTACACCGTTGAAGAAAAAACGGAGCAATATATCCTTAAAATATATTATCCTGAAACGAAACAAATACTCCGATATACAACTTTTGATACTCCGAATTTATTTAATAAAAATGGGCTTCATAAAGAATGGTGGGACAATGGGCAGCTCAAAACGGAAGGCGCTTATAATATTAATCAACCTATTGGTAAATGGTCAAACTATGATTTTGAAACAGGGCATTTGATCAAAAGCGGCTATTATAGAAAAGGAATAAAGGAGGGGAAATGGCATTTTTATTATCCTAAAACTGGAAGGCATAAAGCGGAATTTAATTATTCTAATAATGAAAAAAATGGACCATTTGCATTATATGATAAAGAGGAAAAAGTATTAGCCAAAGGGCGTTATTTTAAAGGAGAGCTTGATCATGTAGATTGGAGCACTAAAGATACTGTTGAATTGAAATCTTTTTTGATCAATAATAATGATGAAATGAGGCCTTTATATGTTGAAAAAACGCCATCTTATGAAGGATGCTCAGGTATTCCGAATAATTCAGGTCGACAATCTTGTTCGGATACTAGGTTGATTGAGTATTTTTATAAATCTATGCAATACCCTAGTTTTGCTAGAGAAAAAAATCTTGAAGGTATAGCAGTGGTTGGTTTTACGATTGATGATGCAGGAAGAACAAAAAATATCGTTGTGAAAAATGGCGTTTGTGATGAAATTAAAGCGGAATGTATTCGAATCGTAGAAGAGATGCCGAATTGGACACCAGCTACATCAAACGGTGAAAATATAGCTTATTCCTTTGAGGCGACTTTTAATTTTAGTTTAAATATAAAACCTGTAACTAGATATTAATACGCATTTCAATTAATATCAGATTGATGAATAACGTTTTGAGAGATTGAAAAAGGAATTTTCAAGTGTGTATAACTTGAAAATCCCTTTTTCAATCAAACTATTTTCATATAATGGAATCTCACACCAATCTAGGCATTATCAATTCTCCATTATCAACTATCAATTAATTTATTCCTCTTTATAATGATCGTCCCAATTTCGGACTTCGGGTTCGTGTAATTTATCAACAGATTTAGCAACAAGCATTGCTACGGTCGCATCACCAGTTACATTTACAACGGTTCTACACATATCTAACGGTCGATCAACTGCAAAAACTAAAGCAATTCCAGCCGCCATTTGTTGACCTAAACCTAATTGTTCCAACACGATAACGAGCATTACAATACCTGCACTTGGTACAGCAGCCGAGCCAATCGAAGCCAAAGTTGCTGTTGCAATAATACCGATTTGTTGCATTAACGTAAGTTCCATACCAAAAACCTGAGCGATAAAAACGGCTGCAACTGCTTGATAAGCACTTGTTCCATCCATATTAACCGTCGCGCCAATCGGCAAAACAAAACTCGCTACTTCCGAATCAACACCTAAATGCTCCTCTGTTCGTTCCATCGTTACAGGAAGTGTTGCGGCACTTGAACTAGTAGAAAACGCCAATAATTGAGCTGGAGCAATACCTTTAAAGAAAGAACCATAAGATCGACCAGTGAAGACAGAAACAAGCGTTGGATAAACGGCAAAGGTCATAATTCCGAGGACAAGGAGGAGCGTTACAGCATATTTTCCGAGTGCTTGAAAAATATCCGCGCTCGGTGCTTCCACAATGATACTCGCCAAAAGCGCGAAAACACCAATCGGAGCATATAGCATAATGAGGTCAATCATTTTTAGAACAACTTCATTAAATCCATCAAAAAAGTCTTTTACTGGTTTGACTTTTTCTTCTGGTGCTAAGATAAGCCCAATTCCAAAAAAGATAGCAAAGAAAATAACTTGTAACATATTGCCATTATCAGCCGCTGCATTAAAGATATTTTGAGGCACTAAATCAATCAATGCTTGAAGTGGTCCACCTGTTTTTTGATTACTTGCCATTTCTATTTTTGCATTGGCATCACCACCATAAGCTACTTGTAGTTTCGCAACAACATCAGGATCTATATTAGCACCAGGTTGGATGAGATTAACAGCTAATAAACCTAAAACAACCGCTAAAACAGTCGTCATTAAATATATACCAACAGTTCGTCCACCCATTTTTGAGAGCTTAGACATGTCTTTTAAATCCGAAACTCCTTTAATAAGAGAGGCTAAAATAAGAGGAATAGCGATGAGTTTTAAAGAAGATAAAAAGATCACACCAAAAGGCTTGATCCAGTCGACAATAAAAGTTTTCCATTCCAATTCGGCTCCCAGAAGACCGAATAACACACCTGCGACCATCCCGATGATAATCTTCCAATGTAAAGCTAATTTTTTCATACTATTTGATTAGTTGGTTGTTGAGCATTTTTTAATTAAAAAAGCTAAGTTTAAGCGTCGGATACCTTCAAGATTGACCGATACTTGATTTATTGATTGGTTTTATTTTTATAAAAATAACCCAAAATCTAATATAAGAAAAGATCAGAAAGAACAAGGCTAAAAGCTTAATTATTCCTTTGGCTTCTTCGGGCTTTTTCTTGGGAGATGTCAAATCTAACGATATATTGTTGTTGTACACGGACTTTTTTCTGTTGAATTTGTGCTGGTTTCCAACGAATATTATAAATATTCATTTGTTCAAAAAGCTCAACCGCAGTAGCACCACACCCA
>CAKZLL010000184.1 GCA_937125475.1 uncultured Saprospiraceae bacterium
AACTCCAAGCGCGTTATATTTATTCCAATCCTCTTGTGAAGAATGATTAGGAATCATCATTCCATTCGTCACAACAACACGAGGTGAATCTTTATGTGAAGGAAATAATCCCATCGGATGCCCTGAATACATCGTTAAGGTTTGTTTTTCGGTCATTTCCGAAAGGTATTGCATCGTTAGGAGATATTGCGCCCAATTTTGGAAGACTGCGCCATTTCCACCATAAGTAATTAATTCGTGTGGATGTTGGGCAACTGCTGGATCAAGGTTATTTTGAATCATTAACATAATTGCCGCAGCTTGTGGCGTTTGGGCTGGATAATGATCAATCGGATAAGCCTTAATATCATAGTCTGGGCGAAACCTATACATATAGATTCTTCCATAATCCGCTAATTCTTGAGCAAATTCGGGTGCGAGAATATCGTGATGAGCTGGATCAAAATAACGTAACGCATTTTGAAGCGCCAGTTTTTTTTCAGTGGAAGTGAGGGTTTGAGCACGATTTGGGGCATGACTAATTGTTGAATCATATGGTTTTAGCTGGGGTAATACTTTAGGAATACCTTCTCGGATGGCATTTTGAAAATTTTGAATATTCATAGACGATTTTTAGTTGAATAGTTTGGTTCATTCCTTATTATTCATAAAATTACAAAATCCGCTGAATGGATATAATGTATTATGAAAAAACCGTGTTAATATCACGTGTTTAATAAAAGCGACAATATGAATTGGCAGAAAACGCATTCTTTTTGGCTAGGCGCGACAGTAATCTTACAAATCATCTTGGTTTGTATTGGATTCAATCGGATCATTACCGATGGTCAGCACCATGCTTTTAAGGATTCGTATGATGGAATGCGCAATTATTTTGCTTACAATGATTATATTTTTCAGGAGACGACCAAAGATCCATTGCTTTTTGAAAAAATGAATTACCCTTTTGGTGATTATATTTTTTATACGGACAACTCCCCTATTCTGGCGGTATCCGTTAAATGGTTTTCAAAAAACATTTATGACCTATCAGATTATAACTTGCTGATTTTTAATTATTTTTTCCTTTTTTCAATCGTCCTATCTTCCTTTTTTCTATATTTAATTGGCAAAAATTTACTCCAAACCAAATGGTTAATCTCCATTTTTAGTTTGGCGATTCCTTGGATTTCTCCCCAACTATTTAGGTTGGGAGATGGGCATTTTGGACTTTCTTTGACTGTGGCTTTTGTGATGGTTATTTATGGTTTATTGAAATTGCACCAAAATTATCATTCAACAAGTAAAAAAATAATCAAACCAATCATTGGGCTTATTTTTACAGTTGTTTTTTTCTCTTTCTTTCATATTTACCTTTTGGCAATCAGTGGCTTTTTAATTGGCTATTTTTGTTTGATTTGGGCAATTACTAATCGAAAAAAACGGACAGACTTTTGGAAAATAACAGCTTTAGCTGGCGGTATTCCTTTGATTTGTTTGGGAATTGTTTTTTTAATTATTAGATCGGTTGATAAGTACTATTTATTGCGGCAAACGCATACCGAAGGCTTTAATATTTCTAATTGGCACTTGAAAACAGACGCTTTACATGATGGGCATTATTACTTGACTATTCCATCTTTTTTGAAAACAAATCTTCGTATTCATTATGATGCTGTTGCTTATATTGGCTCGTTTGCATTGTATGGTTTTGTATTTTTTCTAATCTTTTTTCTAATAAAAAAACTAAATAGAAAGGCATTTCAATCTTATTTTTTGAATAATGAATCGGGGCGTTTTGTGTTTTATTTGTTCTTGAGTGGATTGTGTTGTTTGTTTATTGCTTTTGGGCCAAAAGCTCATTTTTTTGGTGATCAATTGATTTTTGATAATTGGCTAAACCCACTTTATTGGTTAGAAAATATACTACCACAAGTCACACAATTTCGATGTATGGCGCGATTTAATTGGGTCTTTTTTCTAAGTCTTAACTTATTGATTGTCTATATTTTAGACCAATATTACCAACGAAACCCGAAACATTGGTCAGCAATAATTCTGATAATTATTTTCCCATTAATGCTAGTTTTAGATACCAAAGATACTATAAAATGGACACAGCCTCACATCGTTGAACAACCATTAAATAATAGCTCAAGAAATGAAGAATTAAATCGCTTATTGTCCAAAATTGACATCAATCAATATCAAAGTATTTTACCTTTGCCTTATTATCATGCAACTTGTGAGGATTATAATTTTACGATTGATCCAGAAGATATTTGGTGTACGACGACTTTTCAATTATCTCACCTTTCGGGCTTACCACTGATGTCAAGCAAAATGGGTAGAACGCCGCTTAATCAAACCTATTCGCTTTTTGATATGTTATTAAAATACGAAGTGAATGAATTGATTGCTTCTGAACTCAATGAAAAGCCGATTTTAGTGATTTATAATTCAAATGAAAACGCTTGGAGTGTCGTGCCTAGTCGCGAACCTGCTCGTACGGCTTTATTTAATGGAAAAACTTTTCCCAAAAAATTAGAACTTCAAGAACTCAACCGCTTGAATGACTGGATTTTGTATAAATGGGATTGGAAAAAAAATAAAAAATAATGAAAAAGTTAAAAGTCATTTATGTATATGACGCGCATTGTTCTTGGTGTTTTGCTTTTAGTACAGTGATACAAAAAATTCAGCAAAAACGTAGCGAAACACTTGATTTTGAGGTTATTAGTGGAGGAATGGTTATTGGAGAACAAATTGGAAAACTCGCTGATCGCTATCCGCCAGAAATGCTATTAGGTGTTTATAAACGTATTACCGATATGACAGGAACTATTTTTGGAGCGGATTATTTGGCGAAAGTCAAAGCAGGAAATGTCTATATCAATTCTGAAATTCCAGCGATTGCCTTGTCTGTTTTCAAAGAAAAAGCCCCCGAAAAAGCAGTAGATTTTGCTCATGCCATTCAAGAACAGCTTTTTTTACAGGCTAAAACAGTCAATGATGAGGCGCTCTATCAGTCTTTAGCTATTCAATTTGGCTTAGATAGTGAAGCATTTTTAGCCGAGATGAAAATGGAAAAATACGAACAAGCTGCGCGATATGATTTTGCTTTGAGCAGACAATTGAAAGTATCTGGCTATCCGCAAGTTTTAGTACAAACTGATGACTCACATTTTTATTTAATCGCAAAAGGCTATACTGATTTTGCTTCGTTAGATCAGCGAATTGAACAAGTTATTCAGCAGTTGCAAGGAAAATAACAGTAACTTTTGCTTTATATTATAACCTCACGAATTAAAGACATCATGCATTTTTTTTTAAGTAAGGGAGCGTGCAAAGAACAACTATCAGAGAACCTAATTATTCTTTTATTGCTTTTGTTTTTTATCATGACCAACCTTTGACAAAGGTACGCCTTTGTACTACTTAGTCTTATTCTAAACTATCTACCTACTGAACTTTTGTTCGTTATATTTATTTATAATTGTAGAATAAAATTGATACTTTCGAGATAGAATACAATCAAAAATCGATTTTATTCCATTATAAAATTAAAATAAAAAAGAAATGATTTCAGATAAAATGCAAGCAGCATTGAATAAACAAATAGAATTAGAAGGTTATGCTAGTTTCTATTATTTATCAATGGCATCTTGGTGTGATAATGAAGGATTAGAAGGTTGTGCAAAGTTTTTCCATAGACAATCAGCAGAGGAAAATATGCATATGCTTAAAATTTTCCACTATTTGAGTGAGATTGGAGGCATAGCAATTGCGCCTGGCATTGCTCAACCTCCAAGTAATTTTGAATCTATTCAGACCGTTTTTAAGTTGGTTTATGCACATGAGCAAAAAGTCACAGCATCTATCAATGATCTCGTTCGTTTGGCATATGAAGAAAAAGATTATACAACGCAAAACTTCTTAGAATGGTATATTGCAGAACAACGAGAGGAGGAAGCATTGATCCGAATGATTTTAGATAAAATTAAATTAATTGGTACAGGCGGAATGAGTTTGTATTATATTGATAAAGAAATTGAAATCATCAATACAGCACAAATTGCGGCAGAATCTGCCGAATAACTGCCACAATAGATTAAATAAAAAAATCAGCAATTCTTTATAATAAAGGATTGCTGATTTTTTCTATTTAATATGCATTGAACGAATATTTATCCGTTAGTATAAGATTTATATTGATCTGCAATATAGGACTGAACAGCTTCTAAACTGCCAAATTTTTCAAATACATCACTAAATTCATTCTTCTGGAAACTAGCAGGCACTACAAAAGAATTAACTGCTGAGTCAGTAATTTTTTCTCCACTCAAAATTATCAAACGCTCCACAACATTACGCAATTCACGAATATTTCCAGTCCAATCCAAGCTTTGTAGAGTCCTGATCGCTTTTGCTTCTATCTTGATTGTAGGACGACCATATTCTTTACAAATCGCTTTGATAAAGTAATGAATCAAAGATGGAATGTCTTCTTTACGCTCGTTCAAAGCTGGAACTTGTACCACGATTACCGCAATACGATGATATAAATCCTCTCTAAAACGCTTCGACCTAATCTCTTCTTTCAAATTCTTATTTGTCGCAGCTACTACTCGTACATCGACCTTAATTGATTTATCACCTCCGACACGAGTAATTTTATTTTCTTGTAATGCACGAAGCACTTTAGCTTGCGCTGAAAGACTCATATCACCAATTTCATCTAAGAAAATAGTACCACCATTAGCTTGCTCAAATTTACCAATTCGCTGCTTAACAGCCGAAGTAAATGCACCTTTTTCATGACCAAACAACTCACTTTCAATTAATTCAGAAGGAATTGCCGCACAATTGACCTCAATCATAGGCTTATCTTTCCTACCACTTTTTTCGTGTAACCAACGCGCAACAAGCTCTTTCCCTGTTCCATTTGGTCCTGTAATCATGACACGAGCATCAGTCGGAGCGACTTGATTAATAATGGATTTGATATGAGAAATCCCTTTAGAATCACCAATAATTTCTTGAACGCGAGATTTGGCAACGCGTCTTTTCAAGACCTTAGTTTCGGTAATTAAAGAAGATTTGTCCATCGCATTTCGGATGGTAATCAATAAACGGTTCAAATCTGGTGGCTTAGAAATATAATCAAATGCCCCTTTTTTGACCGCTTCTACCGCAGTATCAATATCTCCATGCCCAGAAATCATGATGGTCGGCGTATCAGGGGCGAGTGCACCAATGCGTTCTAACGCCTCTAGTCCATCCATTTTAGGCATTTTGATGTCCATAATAATGACATCAAATTTTTCCTTTTTGACTTGAGCCACAGCATCTAAGCCATCAACTGCTTCGGAAACTTTATATCTTTCGAATTCTAATATATCTCTTAGTGTCGCTCTGATGCGTCTTTGATCATCGACAATTAGCACTTTTTTCGCTGCTGCCATTAGCTTGCTTTCTTTAAGGTGATCCGTGTAGTATTAGTTCATCTAATACTAATTCATAAAATTAAATAGCCACAAAATTTATTCCTTCTTTAGGCTAATATAGGGAAAATGTAGGAGTTTAAATAAAATAGACCCGTTTTAATTTTTTCGGAGTAAACTTACGTAACTGAAGATTTTGAGATTTCTTTTTTAAACATTTAAAAAGAAACTAAACACAGCATTTTTTGGAAAATCCAATAGTGAAAATAATAATCGGTTTATATTTTTTTATAAAACTTAAAAGACTTTATTCTGTTCTTAAAAGGAAAAAGGAATACATAACCTATTGATAAAATTACATAATGATTTTTTCATGAGCTCTTTGATTATAAAAAGAAGAGAAAAGAGCTAAAAAAGGCTCTAGAAATAAAGAAGAGGTTCATAAGAACCTCTTAACGAGTATTAAGTAAACAAAGTAAATAAAATGGAGTATAATTCTTTTATTTTTCAGGAATTATTCTTTCTAATGATAAAAGACCAATTTTTAGCACTTATTATTTAGCTTTTATCCTAATTTTTTACAAGAAAGCCCGATTCTTGTAAAAAATAACACCTTAATTATCAAATTTCGTGACATGCTTTTAAAACATAAAAAAACAATAAGGCTACCAATTAACTCCAAAATATAATTATTTTTTATTTTTTTATTCAAAAAAACAAATGCATGTGACATTTTTCATTTTGTTAAAAAATAAAAATAATTACTACTTCCTATTGAATTATTAAAAAAAAGATTTTTGAATTTCTTTTACAAAAAAATAAATTAAACACATTGTATTTTTTTTATATAAATAATATTTTGCTTTTTAACCTCTTATAAAAAATAATATTAAAAATATGTTAAATCTTACTTTTTTAACATTCATCGGAATAAATTTTGGAATACAGTTTAATATCAAAATTAAAAACTAGTTAATTCTATTTTATAAAAATATAATATTACTTTTTAAAAGATAAATTCTATTTTATTATTTATAATGCTATATTTGTATTGGGAGAAATAACTAGATATATAATATAAAAATAGAGTCAAGAGATGAGAGTAATCGCTGCATTGTCAATAGTATTGACTATGCTCTGTAGTTTTGTAACAACAACGGGAGAGACACAGAGTAATGAATTAATCAATACAACAAAAGAATATCCTACCGCATTTGTCATTAGGGAAAATCCAATGGCATTTGAATCGCTGAATGAAGTCTATCACACGCTTTTATTAACAGCATGTGAGAATAATATGGATCAAGCCTACAAAGAATGGCAACGAGTTTTGTATAGTTTTAATACTTTTGCTAAACAAAATCAAGTCGATTTAGAAGGAGTTAAAATGTGGATTAAGATCTTTTGGTCAAAAGATGGCTATGTCGAACATATTGCCTATGACCTAAAACCGCAATCTAAAAAGATAAAGAAAAAAGAATTAACAAAACTAATTGAACAATTTATTGCATCTTATCAAGAACCTGTAACATCTTATGAGGATCAATTTTCACACTATGGAAGTGTTGCTTATCCTTTTAATAAAACAGCTATTCATGCCGATTAATAAATTGAGCTAAGATTATATCTATTTCCTCATGACATAAAATTTTTTACGTTAAAAAGTTGTATAAGATTAAGAAGTTGGAAGTGCGTCAAATCAATTTGGCGTGCTTTTTTTGTAGGTATTGAGATCCGAAAAACTAGGAAAATCGATTACCTATGTCATTTTTTAAACTATTCTACCATGACAAAGTATGTAAAATTAAATAATAAAAAAATAGCGTATTCCATGTCAGGGAATGGTTTTCCTTTAATTTTTATTCATGGTTTTTGTGAAGATCGGACAATGTGGAACGAATTTATCGCGCCATTTTTAATTCAATATCGAGTTATTACCGTTGATATTGGAGGTTTTGGAGAATCCGAATTGCCTAAAAAAGCAACAGTTGAAGAAATGGCAGACCAAATTAACGCAGTATTAAATAAAGAAAACATCATAAAATCTATATTAATTGGACATTCGATGGGCGGTTATATTGGTGCTGCGTTTGCTGAAAAATATAAAGACTGTTTAGCTGGTTTAGTTTTGTTTCACATCCTTATGCTGATATTCCTAGCAAAAAAATCAATCGAGATAAAGGAATCAAATTTGTACAAAAATATGGCGTATCTCGTTATGTAAGGGCTTTAATACCTCAAATGTTTACCCAAAATTTTCGTAAAACACGAAAACATATTATTGATAATTTAATAAATAAAGCACAAGCTTATAGCCCTGAAACCCTCATATTGGGCTTAAATGCTATGAAAAATCGTCGAGACCGATCTAATATTATAAGAGAATTAGATTGTCCTGTCCAATTTATTATTGGACAATTAGACACAGCAATTTCTTGGAAACACAGTATTGATCAAACGAGTTTACCCGATATTGGCTGTATTGAAATCATGAAAGATATAAGACATCAAGGGATGTTTGAGGCTCAAGAGTTAACTCAAAATATGATTATGAAATTTATTGATTTTTGTTTAAAACAAGAGAGATAATAGCCTTAGATTTCAGTGCAATAATTCACTAGTTTTTATTATAATTATCGTCGGTTTCTTTTCTTTTTTGTGCCTTTTGCTAATTTTTTCCGCTCAGTTATCAATCGCTCAATAGCAATATCACCTTGTTTCTTAAAATTATCAAATAGAGAAGGAACAAGTTTTAAGTCCTTGCGTTCTCTTGTGTTTTCATTTATTTGTAAAATTAGTTTATGTAAGCGGTCGAGACCAACAATTCCAATAGTAGATTTTACTTTATGTGCTTCAAAATGAACTTGCTGCCAATCTTGAACTTTAACTGCTTTACCAATTTTTGCCGTAGAATCTGGCAATTGTTTCAATAAAATATCAAGCATTTCAACCATTGCTTGCTTATTACCTTTCATGACTTTATTGAGGTGAGCAAGATAAGTGCTATTATCAGGTTTATTTTCTTGATAAGCTGCAAAATCTTTAAGTGTAGTTAAATTAGCATTGAGTGTCAATACTTTATCTAATTCTCCAAAAAGTGTATCTGGTGTAAAGGGCTTACTAATATAACCTTCTAATCCTATTTTTTTCGCTTTTTCGCGCTCTGTAAGTGTTGCTCCTGCGGTGATGACAATGACAGGCGTTTTTTGATTAATGGCTTTGGTATTTTTCCGCACTGTTTCCATAAAATCAATTCCATTTCCGTCAGGTAATTTAACATCTGAAAGAATGCAGTCGTATTTTTTTCTGTTTAGACATTGGCTAGCAACAGTGAAATCCATGGCAATATCGAACTCAATTGGCTCATCTGCCAACATATTTTTTAGATACAAAACATTCGCATCATTATCTTCAATATAGAGAATTTTTTTACCTTTCAGATTCCCAACCGAGCTAGAAACTTGTAAAGATAAATAAGCATCTAAAACCGTTTCAGTTGGAATTTCATATGGCATTAAAATATTCATCTCAGTGCCTTTTTTCAACTCACTTTTGGCACTAATACTACCTCCCATCATCTCAACCAAATATTTAACAATATGCAATCCTGACCCTGTTCCTTGATAGACAATGCCTCGATTATCATGAGCCTGTGTAAAACTTTCAAATATATTCTCTAGTTTATCTTCAGCAATGCCTATACCTGTATCTTTTACTACAAAATTTAAATAGACTTTTTCATTCGTTTGACTGGTAAAATTCAAGGAAAGTGAAATAGTACCTTCATGCGAGAATTTAATCCCATTATTCAATAAGTTCAATAAAATTTGATAGATTCTATTATAATCTCCAATAATATATTGAGGAATATTATCGCCTTTTTCAAAAACTATCTTAATATTTTTTTGACGTGCTCTAAACCAAATAACACTATATAAATCAGACAGTAATTTTTCAGTAGAAAAGGGTTTGGCATGAATAACTATCTTATTAGCTTTCAGTTTTGAAAGCTCTAAAAGATCATTGATAATAAAGAGAAGGTTTTCTGCACCAGTATTGATTACATGAACAAATTCTTGTTGGCGGTTGTCTAGAGCAGTGTTTTTGAGCAAATGGCCCATACCCACGATAGCGTTTAAAGGAGTTCTTAACTCATGGCTAATATTTGCCAAAAGTTTTTCCTTAAACATAGCACCTTCGTCCAGTTCTTGTCGCTCTAATTGCTCGGCTTTTTTGTTAGAAAAATGTCCTCTTTGTGGTACAAATGTGACATTATTTTGCTCTATTTCAGTTCTTTTTTCTTTGCTATTGGTCGTCAAATCAGTAGCAATTCCCAAATTACTTAAATGAAAAAGCAAGATATTTCTTTTTTCTTTACTAATATTTTGAGCGAGAATGTAATTTTGTAAATACTCCAAACTCTTGTTCACAGTAAATGTGTCTTTAAAATTCCATGAAATAGAATACCCCTAAAATAAGCAAAGGTGAAATTAATAGATAAGATATAGGTATTTCAGTTAAACTGATTTGTAAAGGAGCATAAGGCAAGAAAAATGTGTATTATACAAATCAATGATTATCCTTATCTTTTTTATTTAAATCTACTTTCACTACATTATTTAAATGTATTCTAATATTTCTTTATTTTAGATCTCTTTTAATTCTAATTAATTTATGGTTATATTTTTTTTTTACAAATGTATAAAAAACATTAATTTTTTTTGCACTGTTTTTTATTATAATTTGTTAAATAACTATGACAAACGCATTATTAATAATTAGATATATCGTAAATAAAAGGGAATAATTTCGACGGTATTAAACCACAATTATACTTATTGTGACATGAAAAAAGTTAATTTTCATGCTGACGACCTTTTATCTTTCGTTCTTCAAGGTTAATTTGCTCTTCTTCTAGATCAGTCATTTCTGATGATAGTTTCCTTAGATCGGGTTGTCCTGCGTTGACCCAGGCTGTTCGCCAAACACTTCCAATAGACAGAATTGCATTGCGCATTTGCTTTTCAACCATTCCTTCTAATCGTTTGTGATAAGCATTAGAAAATTCTTGGCAATAAGTCCGAATAGTCTGTGTTCCTCTTGTTTCATAACAATATTTTAAATCTGAAGGCATTGTATTCGTTAGATCTTTTTCAATCAATAAAACGCTATCAAGTAAAGCATGGGAGTTCAAGACAATTCCCCAGAAATAAGGATTAGTCCGATCAATATATTGTGATTTGCCTACAAAATAATTATAATTATCTGCAAAAAGTTCAGGCAAGCGCGACTCCCAAAATCCATGAATCCCGACCTGATTAGTTAATTGCCCATTATAATTTTCCGTTGTATGCAAAGGCACATGAGCATCTCCAATATAATGACCAATCTCAGCGGAATATTTTAAAATTTTAGCTTCATCAACTTCCTTAAATGCAAGCGTTAAGCGATATAACATTTTCTCTAAATGCCACGGCACAATTCCATAATTAGATAAATAATCTTTTGCAAAAGCGACATTGCAATTAGGCGCAAAATAATTGGTTTGAAATAAAGTATCTAGGCTATCTTGGCTAATGAACCAATCGAGTTCATAAAATTGGTTGGCAATATTCTTTTTCACAAAATCGACATAGCGATCCGTTGAGATTTTTATGCTATCTTTTTGAAAAACCCTCTTTACAGCATCTCCATTTATTGTTATGCTATCTTTAGTATAGCGCATTTGATCATTACCAAATAGATGAAGCGTATCATTATTGGTAGTCACCACATAAAGATCGGTGAATTTTGCGAGGGCATTATTCCATCTACGCGGCACATTATCAAATGGAATTTTGCCATAATGATCTAAGTCAATATAATGACGAGGCGCTTCTTGTGGAGCAATATATCGGCGCTTATCGGGATCAATTGCGTGTTTGGTAATGTATTCTATATTTTTTTTATAAAATACAATCATATCAGGAGGCAAGGTAAAAACTGCCATTCGATTAATGCGTTGATGTCCAAAAAAGCCCCAATCTTCATGTTCTGGGGCAGCAGAGGAAAATAACAAAGCTACTAATAATGAAAAGAAAATGGTTTTGCTGTGTTTCATAGATGATTATTTGAACGTGGGCTTCACGTCCAAATATAACAAATATCAACTTAGAAAGATATTAATGAAACTTAAAATGGTGAGAGTAATGGTTTTTAACCTGAAAATAATTTTAACAATTATTATTCTTCCATTTTTCCTTCATTTTATTCTTGAATACTAATTTTTCTTCCTCATTCATACCTTGCCATTTATCTTTCATTTTGTGCCTCCAATGTCCGCCTTTATTGTGGTTTTGTTTGCCCCAATGCCCAAAACCGAATATTATTTTTGACAAAATCAATAAACCACTAGCTTGAAAAATAGTGATCGTCGTCAAGTTAAAAATCTCTGGCATTAACCAATTCCAAAGTAGCATGACAATCCATGAAATAGCTGTGAAAGCGAAGATGCCCCAAAACACCATCTTTAAAAACCAAAAACCTTTATTCTTATTTTGCATTTCTTCTTAGTTTAAGTCAATTCTGATAAAATGATAGATAGCCTGCGAACTATTTAGGTATTATTTTTCAAAAATTTCATTATAAAAATCCTGTAAACGGGATCTTAAATATAACATGGCATAGCGTTTTCGAGATAAAAGTGTATTGACCGAAACACCTGTTTTTTCTGAAATCTGCTTATAACTTAAATCCTCTAATTCGTGCATCGTAAATACAGCACGTTGTTCCTCTGGCAATTCATTTAATGCCTCTTGTATCGCTTCCCAAATCGCATCTTGTAATAATTGTCGATCTGGAAGTTGAGACAAATCTGGTAAAATATCTTCTAAACTCAATCCTTCTTCTTCCGAAGTACCTAAGTCTATCGCCGAAAAATTAACTGGTTTTTTCTTTCTAAATAAATCTGTAATTCTATTACGCGCCACTCGAAACAGCCAAGAAGTTGTTTTTTCTAATTGCTTGAGGCGTTCATACCCATTAATGTATTGATAGAACACATCTTGCAAAACATCTTCTGCGTCTTCTTCCGTTGGGACACGCTTACGAATAAAGTTTTTTAATCGCGCTTGTTCGGAAAGAATAACCTGCTCAATATTATTTTCTTCCTCTGTTGTCAAGTGATGTATTTTTAATATTGTATCCATTTGTCTTTATAGACGATTAAGTCTACCAAATATTTTAAATTTTTTGAAAAAAAATCATTTTTTGAAAAAAAGCTATTTTCTATAAATAAAATCTATTTTTGTGTTTTTTTTAACATAAAATTCGCGAATTTTCAAAAAACACCTTTGCAGCTGAAAATCAACTAACTATATACCTTTATTTTTCGACTTTGTTTTTTTTTTATAATTATTTATATATTTTCTTT
>CAKZLL010000185.1 GCA_937125475.1 uncultured Saprospiraceae bacterium
TAATTGATGTAGCTGCGGGAACTTACCAAGGTGGAATTGAAATAACAGAAATCATTGGTGTTAGTGCTTTAAATAACATTACTTTTAATGGTGCTGGTATTGGAAATACAATCATCACTTATGATCGTTCTGGAACGCTTGCTGCAACATTAGAATTCAATGGTGCGGATTATTTCACTTTCCGAAACATGACTATTGAGAATACAGCTTCTACTGCTGCTTTTGCTTCTCAGGCTTGGGGAATACATTTTACTAATTCAGCTAATTATAACACTTTTGATAGTTGTCTTATTCAAATGGATAGAACCACTACTTCTACTTATATTCTTCCTGTTGTAGCATCTGGTTCTAGCTCTAGTAGTACTACTTTAGGTGATAATGCAAGTAATTTAGTAATTAAGAATTCTGAAATTGCAGGAGGATCTTATGGTATCAGATTATATGGCCCTACAGGCACAACTAGTTATAATAACTATAATCAAATACTTAATAATACGTTTACAGATCAATATTCATACAGTATTTATGGTGATGAACAAGATTCTTTAACAATTATTGGTAATACAATAAACGGATTCCGTGCTACATTCGGTTATGGTATTTATCTTTTTGACCAAATGCATCCGAATATTCAAAGCAATGTTATTTTGGATACTAAAAATTATGGTATTTATATTTCTGATGCGAATTTTGATATGCCTCCTGTTTCAAGAGGTATCATAGCGAACAATATTATTAAAAGTATTGGTACATCTGCTTTTAATTATGCTATTTATGCAGATGATTGGGAAGATATGGATGTTTTCCATAATACAGTATATACTGCTGGGGCAGCTACTGCATTTTATTGTAATGATTTATCAAATACCGTTGTTAAAAACAACATCTTCTACTCAACGGATGGTTATGCCTTACGTTCTTTAGATGCGACAAATACATTTACTTTAGATTATAATTTATATTATTCTGAAGGGCAATACTTAGCTCAAGAGTTTAATGTCAATTTAGATGATTTATTAGATTGGAAATTAGGTGCACCTGGTTCTAATCAGAACTCATTAGAAGGAGATCCTAACTTTTTAGATAAATTAAATGGTGATTTACACGTTAATGTTGGACCTGGTTTAGTTGCTGGTGATAATAGTGTAGGTGTATTATTTGATATTGATGGCGATGCTCGTCCTTTAGCTCCGACTACGACTGTAGATATGGGAGCAGATGAAATCTTGGTTCAAATATTAGATGCTGGGATTACTAATTTTGATTCTCCTGTAGCTCCTGTTACACCAGGGTTGAATCCGATTGAAGTAACTCTTAAAAATAATGGTGTTACGCCATTAACGGCAGTTACAATTAATTGGACAGCGGATGGTATTCCTCAAACACCATTTAGTTGGACAGGAAATTTAACTGTTGGTCAAGAAGCGAATAACGTAGTTATTGGTAATTACAATATTGCGAATGGTTTCTATGACTTCGAGATTTGGACAGAAGCTCCAAACGGTGGTGTAGATAACGATTCTTCTAACGATACATTATATTATACAACTTGTACGCCATTAACAGGTACTTATACCGTTGGTTCTGATGTATCAGATGATTTCGCAACTATGAGTGAGGCAGTTGCTTCTATTTCTGGTTGTGGTGTTGCTGGACCTGTAACATTAAATGTTGCACCAGGAACTTATACAGAGTATTTAAGATTGGAAGAAGTACCTGGCGCGAGTGCGACAAATACGATTACTTTCAATGGTGTGAATAGAGATAGTGTCTTGTTGACGCATGATGCAACAGGAGGTCAGAAAGCAACAATCTTATTCCGTGGTGCTGATTACTATGTCATTGAAAACATGACTATCGAAAACACAGGAGCTACTAATGCTTGGGGAGCTCGTTTGGAAAGAGGTGCTAATAACAATACTATTCAGAATAGTAGAGTAGTTGTACCTGTAGTAACTATTTCTAATGCTGCAAACTGTATTATAGCGTCTGGATCTCCTACAAGTTTTTCCACACAAGGTCAGAATGCTAATGGTACATTGATTAAAGATAACGAATTGATCGGTGGATACGGTTCTGTTATTATGTATGGGCAGACTGGTGCTGGAAACTTGAATAAAGATAATACAGTAGATGGCAATGAAATGATTGATAATTATTTCTATGGTGCTTATTTCTATGCACAAGAAAATCCTACGGGAATTAACAATACGATTAGAGAATTTGGTTCTACGGGAGGATATGGTATGTATCACTCACAAGGACGTGGTTCTGTTTTTGAAGGTAATTTCATCACTGATGCAGGTACTTATGGTATTTATCTTGCAGGCATTCATACTAGTACTCTCTATCCTTCACAGAAGGATGCCTCAATTGTAAATAATATGGTTACTTGTAATAATACAGGTCGTGGTATTTATATTAGTAGTGGAAAAAGAGTGAATATATATCACAATACTGTTTCTACGGAAAACGGTGTAGGATTGTATATTGGTTTTACAGAAGATTCTATGGATATTAGAAATAATATTTTAACAACAACTGGAGCAGAAGCAATTGAGTTCTCTAATTCTGCTGGCCCTAAAGCCATTGATATAATAGACTATAATGTCTATCATAGAAGAGATGGAGGTAATTTTGCAGAAATTGGTAATGATTTCTATTCAGACTTAGCTACATGGCAAACGGATGATGCTGCTCGTAATACCGCATCTGTTGTAGGTGATCCTTTATTCGCTGATGTTTCTACGGGTGATTTACACTTAGTTGGTGGTGTTGCGAATGATATGGGAGATAATACAGTTGGTGTGATGGTTGATATTGATGGTGATATTCGCCCTGCGGCATCTTCTACTACGGTAGATGCTGGTGCAGATGAATACACGCCTTTGGATGATGATGTTAAAATTGTAGAAATTCTTTATACTAGAGCTGCATGTCCTACTCCTAATGATACCGTAATGGTAGTTGTTCAAAACCTTGGTTTGAATAATGTTAGTGGACTACCTGTTACAGTTGAGGTTACAGGAGGTCTAAATACTTCTTTATCAACAACTGCAGCAGTATCTTTGCCTTTCTTAGCTATAGATACAGTTATGGTCGGTACTTTCAACTCTATGACAGGAGGTGATTACGTATTTACTGGTTATACTGCTTTAGTTGGTGATCAAAACACAGCGAATGATAGTACAGAAACTGTTGGTAGAAGATTAATGTCTTCTGGTACTGTAGTTGATGTTGCTTGTCAAGGTGATACTACGGGTGCTGTTGATTTAGCTATTGCTAATCCTTTAGGTTTAGAAGGTTCTTTAACAACAAGCTTTGCTTCTAATAATGGTTGTAGTGCCAATTATTTTGACCTTAATGTTACTAAACCAGGTGGTATTACTATTCGCGGTTTTGAAGTGAATACTTCTCAAACGTCAACAATGAATGTTGATGTATATTATAAAACAGGTACTTGGGTTGGGTTTGATCAAGATCCTAGTGCTTGGACATTGGTAGAATCCGTTCAAGCTACAGGGGCAGGAATAGATAATCCTACGGCTGTCACTTTATCTAATCCATTTATAGTTCCGACTGGTGTTACAGGTATCTTTATCTCAGGTGGTACTGGGTGGAGATATATTGGTGCTACTGGTGCAGCTCCTGTTGGTACTCCATTTGCTGCTAATACTGATTTAGAAATACTTGGTGGTGGTGGTGTTTGTAATGCTGCTGTCGGTGCTTCTAGTGCTCTTGTACCTCGTAGTTTCAGTGGTAGTGTTATCTATGATGGTGAATCTATGGATTACCTTTGGTCTTCAACAGATACGACTGAGGACTTAACTAATATCGGTGCAGGTACTTATAGTGTGACTGCTACGGATGGTATTGGTTGTGTAACGACTAATACATTTACAGTAACTGAACCTACGGCTTCTACACCAACTATTACTGGTGTTACTGGTGATTCAGTGAGTTGCTTTGGTGTAGCTGATGGTAATGTAACTGCTACGGTCACAGGTGGTACTGGTCAATTGACTTATATGTGGTCAAATGGTGATGTTTCTCAAAACTTGACTAATATCGGACCTGGTAATTATAGCTTAATTGTTACAGATGCAAATGGTTGTACAGATTCTACTGGTGTTGCTAATGGTATTATCATTACTCAACCTGATAGCTTACAAGGTACAGTAGCTTATACTATCTTTAATTGTGATAGTGTAAATATTTCAAGTACATTGATGGGGGGGACTACTCCTTATACTTATAATTGGAGTGGTGGTGGTTCTGGACCTGCTATTGCGGTAGGTTCTGGTAACTATGACTTGACTGTTACAGATATTAATGGTTGTACTGAAACTGTTTCTGTTACAACGGTTCTTCCTGCTACATTAATGGTTACAGCGGCTGAAACTGCTTCCGATACGTCTGGTGCTGGTACTGGTGCTGCTACGGCAACGGTTGTTGATGGTACAGCTCCTTATACTTATGCTTGGAGTAATGGTGATACTGATTCCACAATTACTGGTGTAATATTCGGTACTTATACTGTGACTGTGACAGATGCTAATGGTTGTACTGCAACTGGATCTGTTAATATTAACTTCCCTACTAACACTGAAAACTTAACTGTAATCGGTGCAATTGATATGTTCCCTAACCCAACTAATGGTTTAGTAACATTCAATGTAGCTATGAAGTCTAATGATGATTTAGCAATTACTATTTTCAATGCAGTTGGTCAAGAAATGACAACTATTCGCAAGGATAATGTTAATGAATTGACGCAACGTTTTGATACTTCTATCTTAGCAAGTGGCGTGTACTTTGTACGCTTTACTGCTGGTGATGATGTAGTTACTAAACGTTTGATTGTTAGAAAATAATAAGAATGAAATCATTCATTTTAATCATTTTCTAAAAATTGAAAAAGCTCAATCTCGAAAGAGGTTGGGCTTTTTTTAATTGATAGTTGATAATGAAGAATTGACAATTACCGAGTTGGGTGAAGTAGTAAAAGTTCTCTATGAACTTTGGCTAAAGTCTAGCCTAATACTAATCCATATCTAGAATTTGTATTAATTATCAAGGAGAATTTTCTTCTTGTTCGAGGCATTTTTTGAGGTGATAGCATCGCTATCGCTGAAAAAAATAACGAAGAAGAAGGAAAAATTCTACCATAGTTAATGTGAATTTTAGATGTGGATTAGTATAATACACTGTAACAAAAGTTTTATGATTTTTTAAAAACATAAATTTATTTTTTAAGCCGTTGATTATCAGGTTGTTTTAGTCTTGTTTCTCAATACCTTAAAAGGTTAATAAATTTTTGTTACAGTGTAGTTTTGGAAAAGGAAATTGATCCACATCTGCTAAATCAATTTTAAATTGATAGGTAAGACCTGTTTTATAATCATAAAAATCATCGTGTAGATCATCCAGCCTCTTCTTTCATCGTTGCATTATTGACTTGACAACATCCACCTTTCATCTCTTCTTTTGTTTTGTGATTTTCTAAACGATGCGATTAATTTTTTTCAATCTTGTTCCCCATTTGGTTAATGTTTCGACGACAATACCTGGTTTTAATGGTTTACTCAAATAATCGTCCATACCCGCAGCAAGACATCTTTCTTTATCACCCTCCATCGCATTCGCAGTTGTAGCAATAATAACAGGGCGATTAGGGAGGTTGGGGTTTTGTTTAATAATTTGTCGAGTGGCTTCAAGACCATCCATTTCTGGCATTTGGACATCCATCAAGATAATATCATATGTTTTTTTAGTAATCTGATCTAATACTTCTTGTCCATTATCAACCGCATCGGCTATGTATCCTTGTTTTTTTAATAAATAAAGCACTAACTTTTGGTTAATCGGATGATCCTCTGCAATAAGAATTTTTAACGGCAGTTTTTCGCCTAATAACTCTGTTTCTTTAATGATATTTTCGTACTGTATGGCTTTTGCTTTAGGTACAACTAGCGTTTTAATATTATGACGAAGATTAGAAATCTTGATAGGATTATTGACGAAAGTCGTATAAATACTAACATTCTGAGCCTTAGAACTTTGAAAATGATCCGTCGAAAGAATAATAATTGGTACTGTTTTTCCTTTTTTAGTAAATCGAAAACGTTTTTCTAAGCCAATTCCATTCACTCCACGCATTTTTTCATAAATCAAAATAAGATCAAAATGATCTTGAAGATTAAGAAACGTTTCGCCTAAACTTCTAGCTACTTTTAATTCCGCGCCCCAATAATCTGTTTGGTATTGAATGATTTCAACCAAATTTGGCTGATCAGCTATTAATAGAATTTGTTTATCTTTTAGAATTTCTACATTATCCCAATGTAGTACATGTTTTGATTTATTATCAGTTGATTTTCTTAATTGAATCGTAAACGAAAAAGTAGAACCTTTTTCCAAACCTTTACCGTAAGGATTACTTTCTACCCAGATTTTACCATTCATTAATGCAACTAGTTTTTGACAAATTGCTAACCCTAATCCAGTACCGCCGTATTTTCGAGTAGTAGAAGCATCGACTTGTGAAAACTTAACAAACAACCGATTGAGTTTATTTTTAGGAATGCCAATACCAGTATCTTTTACACTAAATATCAATTGAAGGTTACTTCCTTTGTCATGAACCAAATCAGCATTAATGAAAATTTCACCTTCTTCCGTAAATTTGATCGCATTACCAATCAAGTTAGTTAAAATCTGTTTTAATCGCACTACATCACCAACGACAATCGGAGGAATAGAACGGCTTAATTTATACCAAATATTGAGTTTTTTACTGTTGGCTTTGACCGAAAGTAAGTCCAGAACTTCTTCAATCGCTGTTTCGATTTCAAAAGGACGTTCTTCTAATTCCATCTTGCCAGATTCTATTTTAGAGAAATCTAGAATTTCATTCACAATCGTCACTAAACTTTCTCCACTTACTCGAATAGTTTCTGCATAGCTTTGCTGTTCTGCGTCTAATTTGGTTTGAGCTAAGAGCGTAGTCATCCCAATAATACCATTCATTGGTGTGCGAATTTCGTGGCTCATTGTTGCGAGAAACTCGGATTTTGCCCTTGCTCCAACTTCTGCTGCATCGGTTGCGCGTTGGAAAGTCGCAGCAAATCGGAAGGATAAAATAAGCGATTGAAAGAAAAAGAAAAGTAAATAACCGACGAAATACACAAAAGGTAAAGGCGGTAAAACATTAAAATATGCTCCAATAGTTAATATGAAAACGGAAAATAAAATAATAATACTAACTAAAGCATAAATCGCCCCCTCTCGCTGTCGAATCGTAGCAATAATAAAAACATAAGTACCATATAATAAATAAGTACTTAATGTAATTAGATAATAATTAACAATTTGTGTATAAAAAAGAGGTGTAGTGACTAAAGCAATAAAAATTAAAAAACCTGAGAATAATTGAAATACTCTAAAGGCTGGTAAATAAACTTCCTTCGGAAATAAGCGATAAATAAACTCAAGAAAAAGCGAAATACTGACATAAAGGGAAATATATTCAAGGCGAATTAGAACATTCCAATTCGAATCAACCAAACTATGCAAGTAATATAAATCCGTCCCTAAAGTTCGATAACCATAAGCCAAACAAAATAAAGAGAAAAACAAGACTGCTTTATCATTTCGACCAAAAAGAAATAGACCTAAAAAGAACAAACCACCCATTAACAAACTTCCTGTTAAAAGTAAAGTAAAAGCTAATTCATGTTCTCGTTTATTGAGTAATTCTTCCCCTGTACCCAATTTAAGCATTTTATTAATACCGCCTTTACTATGGTGAAAATTGGATATTTGAAGAACGAGTTCGTTATTTTTTCTATTGAGTTCTAACGTTTTTGTTAAAGGTTTCCAATACGGACGACTAGCAACACGGGTCGAGCCAACATCACCATTTTCAGAGATAATTTCGCCATTTAGCCAGAGTCGATAGGCAGTATAAACGTCAGGAATTTCGATTGCCATAATCGGCAAAAGCGTGTCATTTTTGATGATAACACGATAAGTTGCAAAGCCTTTGTGAGATAATCTTTTGCCGTCTATCGTTAGATTTGACCACAAAGAAGGGAAAGGAGCATAAGTTGGTGCTATTTTTTTATTTTTAAAATCTTCGGGACTAATTAGCTGTTGCCAATAAAACTCCCATTCGCCTTTTAAGTCAATCGTTCCATTTTCTTCAAAATTCCAATTTATACAATTCAATTGCCCTTGCTCGACTTTTGGTGCGGCAAATAAATTGATGCTGGAAAGCAAAAAAAGTAGAATAATGAATTTAACTTGTAAACTTAAAGACTTCAATTTTATATCTATGTTTTATCCTGGTTGACTATCAATCTTATTATTGATGATCATAGAATTGTGTATAATTGCGTAGTAGTTAAGGTGATTGTTTTTATATGTGGCGAATTTATTACTATTTTAATTTGTAATTTTAGTTGCAATTTTTATTTTTAATAAAAACTAACCGCCCCAAAGTTATATAAAAATGAGGGCAATTGTAAATATTTATGAGTTTAGTCTGATTATAAAATTATAAAACTAATTTAGTGAAAATGAAATTTCCAAACGACATTGCCTATATCTTTAAAGTTGGTTGGCTATCTTTGTTTTTAATTCCCTTCTTTTGTATGCTATTCTTAGCACCCCAAATATTGTTAGATTTTGAAGGAATTTTACGTGCTTATCGTATAATTTTTGCATTAATTGGATTCCCATTTATTATCTTTTGGATTCTTCTTTTTATTATCATGCCTAATATTGATCAATTGCACCGCTCAATTCGGCATAAAAAAAAGCTGTTAAATACTATTATTATCGCAGCTATAACACTACTTCAATTTATAGATTCAAGTAGTGCCGAGCATTTCTTTAATAATAATTTTCAAGTTTCTTTAGTTAGTATTTTTACGATTAGTTTGGTCATTTGGATAGTAAAACTAAAACCAAATGAACAAGAGCAAAAATTAGAAGATATAGATCATCTAATTGATTAATTTTTATTAACATTTATCAATTATCAAAATAATCCTTGCATTGCTTTCCGATCCAAATAACCGCCTTTTGTTACATTCGTCAAAACGATGATGGTTTGTTTTTGGTCGATCATTCTAATAAAATAGGTTTTAAACCCTTTCCACCAACCACTATGATAAACCACTTTTCCAAATTCTGGAGCTTGCTGAATGCGCCAACCCAAACCGTAATTATCTCGATTGCGGCGCGTCAAATCTGGATTGTGAGGTGTAAAAGCCGTTTCCAATATTTGAGGAGCAATAAAAGTTGAATCGTACAAAGCCTGATCCAATTTGTATAAATCCAAAACCGATGCATAAACACCTTTATCACCTACAACTCCATTCAGATAAATATTTTCCTTAACTCGATAAATAGCATTATATCCAATAACTTCCTTGGGCAATTGCGGTGTTGTAGTTCGATTATAAACAAAAGCAGATTCCATATTTAAAGGCGTAAAGATTTCTTTTTGCAAAAAGTCTTCATAAGTTTGTCCGCTTACTTTTTCAACAATCGAGGCTAATATTGCAAAATTAGTATTACAATAATGATATCTAACATCTGGCGAATAATAAACCTTGGGCGTGTCACGAGCCATAATTTGAATAATATCCGCATTAGAAACCGAACTATTTTTATCTGCCCCAATCTTATCTACAAAATACATATAATTAGGAAGCCCAGATCTGTGGCTCAATAAATGTCGTACTGTAACCCCTGAGTAAGGAAAGTTCGGAAAAAAATATTGAACCGTATCGGATAAGCGCAGTTGTTGTCGTTCGATTAATTTTAAAATGGCAATGGCTGTAATTGTCTTAGATACAGAAGCCAATTGAAAAGCATCGTTTACCTCTAGACTATCTTTAGTTTTAAAATTAGAAAATCCGAATGCCTTCTGATAGACGATTTTGCCGTTTTGGGCAAATAACACTGTACCATTAAAGCGTTTTGCACGAAAACGATTAGCAAAAAAAGTATCTATTTTTTGCCACAATTTTTCGTTGGAATAATCATAAGATAGAGTAGGAATAGGAGATTGACTTAAAATAGGCTCTTTGTCATTTTGACAATTTTGGATAAGAATGCTACATAAACATAGCCAAAGGAACGGATGAAATTTCATTATTTTATTCTAAAGATAGCGTGATGATTGTATTCTGCCGTACAAGCCTTTTAATTAAAAATTATCGGATAACGTGCGAGAATTGGCGCGAAGTTGAACATATTATTAAGAAAATCAAAATTAAGTTTAATATATTCGCTGTTTGGAAAATAAAGGAATGACTAAAACGGGATAAATGAGAAAAAATGGGTGGTATAGTTTGCTAATTGGGTGTTTATTTTTTAGTTGCCAAACGAAAGAACAGGATACTTTAATGATAGCAACTGCCGCGAATATGCAATTTGCTGTAAAAGAATTAGTCAAGGAATTTGTTTTAGAAACAGGAATTAATAGCCAAACAGTCATTAGTTCTTCTGGCAAATTAACGGCTCAAATCAAGGAAGGTGCGCCTTTTCATGTTTTTTTATCTGCTAATATGAAATATCCAAATGAACTGTATCAAGACGAATTAACAATTGACACGCCCAGAATTTATACCTATGGTCAATTAGTACTTTGGACAACTCAAAAGGATATTGAACCTAATATTAATCAATTAAATCAAACCAAAATTAAGCATATTGCTTTAGCAAATCCTAAAACTGCGCCTTATGGAGAAGCCGCAATACAGGTTTTAAGGCACTATAATTTAATTGAAAAATTAGAAAAAAAGTTGGTTTATGGGGAAAGTATTGCACAAACCAACCAGTTTATTACGACACAAGCCGCAGAAATTGGTTTTACTTCAAAGTCGGTGGTGCTCGCTCCAAAAATCAAAAATCAAGGAAAATGGATAGATATTCCTGCTAGTCTCCATCAACCTATTGAGCAAGGAATTGTTATTATAAAAAATGAAAATGCGGATCAGGTAAAAAAAGCACAAGAATTTCAAGATTTCCTCTTTTCCGAAAAAGGGCAAGCAATTTTGAAACAGTTTTACTAAACAATTGATCTACCGTCAAAAAATTAAACCATGATTAATTGGCAGCCGTTATGGCTTACTTTTCAACTGGCTTTTATTACGACCATCATTTTGAGCGTGGTTTCTATTCCATTAGCTTATTGGTTAGCTTATTCCAAAAAACGGATCAAACCGATCATCGAAGCTTTGGTGAGTATGCCTTTAGTTTTACCGCCTACGGTTTTAGGTTTTTACTTATTGATTGTTTTTAGTCCATCTAATGCACTGGGAAATTGGCTGGATCATTATTTGGGCGTTCGCCTTGTTTTCTCTTTTGAAGGCTTGATTTTAGGTTCGGTTATTTATAGTTTACCGTTTATGGTTCATCCAATTCAATCGGGATTTAGCCACTTATCGCCGTCATTGCGAGAAGCCGCTTACATTCTTGGAAAGTCTAAATGGACAACGATTTTTAAGGTGTTATTACCCAATATTCGACCGTCATTATTAACAGGAATAGTATTAGCATTTGCACATACGATTGGCGAATTTGGAGTAGTTTTAATGATTGGTGGAAATATTCCTAATCAAACTAAAGTGGCTTCTATTGCGGTTTATGATGAAGTCGAAGCATTAAATTATGGCGCGGCACATAGTTATTCTTTGGTTTTATTTGCGATTTCTTTTAGTATTTTATTGTGTGTTTATTTAGTAAATGGCGGTTATTTTAAACAATTCGGAAGATGATTGAGGTTTTTTTACAAAAAAAATTACGAGCCGCGATTGGCGAAATGTTACTGGATGTTCAATTTAATATTGAAGCGAATCAGTTTGTAACTATTTATGGTGCTTCTGGAGCTGGAAAAACCAGCATTCTTAGAATGTTGGCTGGTTTGATGCAGCCCGAAAAAGGCAAAATTACAGTTAATCAAACAACTTGGTTAGACCTTTCTAATACAATTAATCTACGTCCTCAACAGCGAAATATTGGTTTTTTATTTCAAGATTATGCCTTGTTTCCTAATATGACTGTTCAACAAAATCTAGCGTTTGCGTTACAAAAAAATCAATCGCCACAAATTATTCAGGAATTAATTGAAATCATAGAATTAGGTGATTTGCAACATAGAAAACCTGTGACACTTTCGGGCGGACAACAGCAAAGAGTAGCTTTAGCACGCGCTTTAGTCCAAAAACCAACCGTTTTAATGCTAGATGAACCGCTTTCGGCATTGGACACAGGAATGCGCGAAAAGCTACAAAATTATATCCTACAAGTACATCGCGCTTATCAATTGACTACTATTTTGGTGAGTCATGACGAAGCCGAAATTTTAAAAATGTCGGATCAGGTTATTCAATTAGACAATGGAAGAATTGCTCAAATTGGCGCACCAGCCGATATATTACAAACAGCTTCTTTTCAATTAAATGGAATAGTGATGTCAATGGAAAAAGCGCGAGAAAAAATAAAGGTTAAGTTGAAAATTCAGGATCAATTTTTAACTGTTTTTATGAAAAAAGCAGCATTAAAAGGTATTCAAATCGGTGATCAAGTGGCATTAAATGCCAATATTTTAAACCCCGAGATTAGAGGAAAAATAGTGTAATAATATTTTTTTGAAAAAAAAGTAAAAAAGTGGAGTACAAAATTAAGGTACAACACTCTTTATTAACAGAAACCAAATTATGAAAAATTATTTAAAGAGGCTGTCTCAAAAGGGCAGCCTCTTTTCTATCAACATATCTATCAGGTAAAAATGGCTCTTAGTTTACTATGT
>CAKZLL010000186.1 GCA_937125475.1 uncultured Saprospiraceae bacterium
AGAAGATCCAAGTCGAATTATTAATATTAGCTCGATTGCTGGTGAAACGACCAATTCCTTGAATGCCTATTCTTATGGACCGAGTAAAGCAGCAGTGACACATTTGACGAGAATTTTGGCGAGAGAGTTGGTTCGAGATCAAGTTTTAGTGAATGCGATTGGACCAGGATTTTTTCCAAGCAACATGACGGCGCATTATGAAAAAGAGACAATGATTTCTCAAATGCCGATTGGTCGTTTGGGCAAACCGACTGATATTGTAGGTTTGGTGATTTATCTTTGTTCGTCTGCTGGTAGTTTTATGACTGGGAATTTTATTCCAATTGATGGTGGTTTTTTGATCAAATAAATGTTGGATATGGTAGGGCAAAGGCATGCCTTTGCCCTACCATACATCTATACGTGGAATATGATATTATACCCCAAATTCATTATAAAATGGTTGAATAAAACGTGGGTTTTTAGCATAAATTGCAAAAATAATTTTCCTAAAAGCGTTCGGGAATTTATTATCAATAACTTCCTTAAAATATTTAGCAATATCATTCGGATTATTCTGAAAAACGCCACAACCCCACGCGCCAAGCACTAAATTTTTATGATTATTGCTTAATGCAATGGCTAAAACCTTTTCGATTCGTCTTTTCATTATTCCTTCAATAGTTGGAATTTTTTTAGGTTCTCGATGTTTCACCACGCCCATATTAACGGCAGGAGCAGTAATAACTGAACAAGTCATTAGCCTATCCAAATTCTTTCCATCTTCATATTTAATGATCGGGATATTCGGGCTGTAAATCATATAATCAGTATAAATACAAGACTTTACAGCTCTATTCGTTTCATAATAAATAAACGCTTTCATTTGCGTATTATATAATCCTGTGGATCGGGCAATACTTTCTTCTTGGGCTTGGCTTCCGCCTAAAAAACCACCTCCAGGATTTCTAGCTGAGGCAAAATTTAAACACAAAACATCGTCATCACCTTCCGAAATTAAATCTCGTACCGCGTCTAAAGTCGTTTGATTAGTCACTTTAATTTCGGTTGGATGATCTAATGGTTGAATGTTGATTTGTTGTAATAATTCATCCGAATTGGCTGGACTATAAGCTTTTACGTTTGCTTCTGCGGCTTTTTGTATGGCTTCAATATCAATTTTTTCATTATTGGGTGTAAAGAAATATCCTTGTTCTAAAATTTTTAATGTTTCTTTTGCAATCTGCCCCCTTTTCTCTCTGTTGTTCATTATTTTATTGTTTTTGGATATAATTTTTTAATCATATTGGATACATTTTTTTAAAAAAGATAGTTCCAAAAAGGATTTTTTATAAAAAAAAACTATCTAATTTTTTTCATAATCAAAAGCAACATCAGAACAAATAAACCCAAAGGAAAAACCATTCCAAGGCGCAAACCAAAGTTATCCGCCAAAAAACCAATCAAAGGTGGCCCAACAAAAAAACCAGCATAACCGACCGTAGTTGCCATTGCAATACCAATACTAGGAGAAACGCCTTCGGTATTGCCAGCCGCCGAATAAACAATAGGAACAACGGTAGACAAACCTAATCCAATAAGAAAAAATCCAATCAAAGTAGTCCAAACTGTAACAAAAGATAAAGCGATACTCAAGCCCAAAATAGCTAAAATACTATCATAAATTAGTAATTGGCGTGCGCCTAATTTTTCTGTGAAATAATCACCAAAAATACGTCCTATTGTCATAGAAATCGCAAAAACACTAAAAGTAATAGCAGCAAAAGTCTCTGTTTCTCCAACTACTTTATTCATAAATAAAGCCGACCAATCCGACATAGTACCTTCTCCCGTCATCCCACAGAAAGCAATTATTCCCAATGGCAAAATAGCTTTAGTAGGTAAGGAGAAGCTGCTTTCACCTTCTGATGAGGAAGGCGTTGGTGTTTCTTTTATTAAATAAAAAGAAGCCCAAAGACAAGTCATAAAACCAACTATACCTCCAATCAAAAAATGCTGAAATAATGGAACATTATATTGAGTGAAAAGCGCACCAACACCAGCACCTATCGCCATTCCAATACTGAAAATAGCATGAAAAGAGGACATGATTGGTTTTTTATATACTTTCTCTACAGCAACTGCTTGTCCATTCATTGCGACATCCATCGCACCAGTTGACAAACCGATCAGAAAGAAAAAAATACTGGCAACAGCAGGATTCGGAGTAATGACGATAAAAGGAATGAAAGTACAGAAAAGTAAAGATGTTATTCTTGTTACTAAATGACTACCAAATTTATTGGAGAGCCAACCCGAAAAAGGCATAGCAACTAAAGCCCCTGTTGCCATAGTTAATAATAATCCACCTAATTCGGTATTATTAATATCAAAATAGGTTTTAATGCCAGGTATTCGAGCAGTCCAATTGGCGAGTAGTAAACCATTGATAAAAAAGAAGGTTGAAACAGCGATTCTATTTTTTTGCATAAGGATTGATTAGGCGTAGTAAGGTTTGTAGGCGCTAATTTCCATAAAAAACGAGCAAAAAAAAAATGCAAAGTCTAATTTTTAAACTTTGCATTTTAGAACCTTAAAAATAAAGCTGTTACACTGTAACAAAAGTAATTTAAGATCTAGGTTCAGAGAACCGATACCGTTTGTAGCTATCGGTAAATAGGTTTATTTTAGGTGCAGCGCACCGACACTAAAATATAATATATTGTTAATCAAATACTTGCATTTCGTGTCGGTACGCTGTACCTAAAATTTAACTTCTTAATCATTTTCTACAAACGGTGGCGTTGCGCTGCAACTAAAATATCAAACAACTTTTGTTTGTACTATCGTGCTATAATTAATTTTTGTGTTTCACTATAATCATCCATTTTTAGGATAATAAAATAAACACCTCGTGGCAATGCTGCTGCACTCAATCGCTCTTGATATAGTCCTTTTTCAAAAAAATCAAACTGTAATATTTTAACTTCTTTATCATTCATGTCCAAAACAGATAATTTGGCTAAACCTTCTTTGGGAATTTCAAATTGAATAGTCACAAAACTATGAACAGGATTAGGGAAAGCTTTTAACAAGTTGAGGACTTCTAGCGTTTTTTTCATTTTATTACTAGAAGAAATGACCTTACTAGAAGAGTATCCCAAAAATCCAGTTTCGGTCTCAGATAAGAAAATACGTCCATCGGGCGTTATCTTAAAAGTTTGCCAATCTGCTGTTTCAGGAATATGACTCAGTGAAACAGTTGAAAAAGTTGTAGTAGGCGAAAAAGCCGTAATAGGCTCAGAGGATTGAACTAGAGAATGATTTTGTAGATCAAAAAGGTATAATGATTTGGAGGTAGGTGTAACTGCTAGTTTGACTTTTTTTTGAGAAGGAAGTGAAATTTGCTGATTGTTTTTTTCTGCAAAAATACCAGCTTCGTCAAAACCTCCCCAGTGAATATGATTTTCACTCAGCCAAAAAACCATTGAATCTACAACTACAAAATCATTAATAACATCAGCCATCGCAATAGGAAGGGCAGTAGTGTAAGGTGGATTAGAATAAAATAATCCATTGACGGAGCCTTTCACAGAAAAGACGAGACTTCCTGTTGCTTGTACCGTTTGTATCAATTCAATATTCCAATCATAACCAGCTAAATTATTTAAAGCAGGAACAACTTGGAAAGGCTGAAAAGAAGGCATTCCAGCAGTAGATATTTTAGTAAAAAACGCAGTATTCGTTTTCTCTGTTGTGATAAAAATGACGCTGGTATCAGCTGTTTGCTCATAACCTGTAATGGCATTGATCCGACTACCATAAAATGCTTCAACTTCAGAAATACTTAATTGAGCATAATTAGGCACATAACAATGCATTATGAATAATAAAATTAGTGTAATATTAGGCTTCATCTGTATAACTTTGGGTGAAAAAAAATTAGTTTTAGAACACTAATACACCATTTCAAAAACTCTGCTATGTTTTCAATTGTACCACTACTTTAACGAAGAAGTACTAAATTTCGCTGAAAATAGCGATTTAAATCGTCAAATCATTAGAGTATTGGACAAAAGTCATATATACTGTCGTGAAAAAGTGACGATGTAATTGATTAAATAATCTTTGAAATCCTGTATTAATTTTGTGGTGTTCTATTTCCTACTAATATTTTAGTTTTAATCGTTATTTTTATTGCTTGTATGTGTTCTGGTGGCATATTGAAATACGTGTAAACAACTACCGCACACCATACACCAATTGAGGCGGTTAGTCTGTATTTGTCGATTTTAACCTCATTGTTTTCAGTTCTGGAAATAGAATTTCTAACTCTAGGAGTT
>CAKZLL010000187.1 GCA_937125475.1 uncultured Saprospiraceae bacterium
AAATTAGAAAATGGAAAATGGTCACGAGCAGAAAACCTAGGCGCACCAATTAATACGCCCGAAAACGAAGGCGCAGAAACGATTTCAGCCGATGGTCAAACTTTAGTTTATACCGTTTGTAACCGAAAAAGAGACTTCGGAAGCTGCGATTTATACATTTCAGAAATGGAAAATGGCGATTGGTCAACACCTAAAAATATTGGCGCACCGATCAATTCTAGTGCTTGGGAATCGCAACCTTCGCTTTCCGCTGATGGAAAAACGCTTTATTATACCTCTAATCGAAATGGCAAAGACAAGAATATTTACGAAAGTAATCGTCTAGCGAATGGGAAATGGTCAGCACCTAAGCCGATTAGTTTGAATACAGGAGATAATGAAGAAGGGCCATTTATTCATCCTGATGGTCAAACTTTATATTTTACCTCAAATGGCTATCCTGGGATGGGAAAAGCGGATTTATTTGTCTCGCGTCTGGAGAATGATGGAACATGGGGAACACCTAAAAATCTGGGTTTTCCAATCAATACCAAAGCGCAAGAAGGCGCGTTGATAGTGAGTTTGGATGGAAAAACGGGCTATTTTGCTTCTGACAAATCGGACGGTTATGGAATGGTTGATTTGTATAGTTTTGAAATGCCTCAAACGCTCCGACCGAAAGTTGTGACTTATGCTAAAATCGAGGTTTATGATGCTGCAACTAAAGAGAAACTAGCCGCTAATTTGGATTTGGTTAATTTATCGACTACCCAGATTCATTGGTCTGGCGTATCGAAAAAAGATAATGAAGTATTAATTTGCTTGCCAACGGGAACAGATTATAGTTTGAATGCCAATAAAACGGGGTATTTATTTCAGTCAGAAAACTTTGCACTCAAAGAAACTGCCTCGAAAGATGAGCCGTTTGTATTAAAAATATATTTACAAAAAATTCCACCAAAACCTGTTAATCAACCAATTGCAAGCCAAGAAAAACCAGTTTCAAAGCCAATTGTTTTAAAAAATGTATTTTTCAAAACAGGATCAGCAGAGTTAGAAGGCAGTTCAAAAGTTGAATTGAATACCTTAGTGAAGCTATTATCAGATAATGAAAGTATGAATATTCAGATCAACGGACATACCGACGATGTTGGTTCGGATGATAAAAATTTGAAATTATCAGAAAATCGGGCAAAATCGGTTGTGAATTTTTTAATCAAACAAGGTATTAAAGCAAGTAGACTTCGATCAAGAGGATTTGGCGAAACTCAGCCGATTTCTTCGAATGATAGTAAGGAAGGAAAACAGCTTAACAGGCGAACAGAATTTGTAGTAACGCAATAATTGAATGCCGCCGAACAAGTCTTATAATTAAAAAAATGAAAAAAACGGTATTCATAACGGGAACATCTTCTGGTTTTGGTCGAGAGATTGCGAAGCATTTGCATGAAAAAGGGCATGTTGTGATTGGAACTTCCCGAAATCCGAAAGCGAATAATGACACAACTGAAACGCTTCAATTAGATGTGAATGATATGAATTCGATCAATGTCGCTATGAATTATTTAGCAAAAAAATATCCGAAAATTGATGTATTAATTAATAATGCAGGATTTGGAATAGCTGGCGCGGTCGAGTTGACGAGTATTGAAGAGGCTAAAGGACAAATAGAGACCAATTTTTTTGGAGTGGTTCGGATGATACAAGCTTTTATTCCTTATTTTAGAAAAAGGGATAAAGGCTTGATTATCAATGTTAGTTCGATAGGTGGTTTGGTCGGATTGCCTTTTCAGGCATTTTATTCGGCTAGTAAATTTGCTTTGGAAGGCTTTACGCAAGGTTTACGGTCGGAATTGCGCCCTTTCAATATTCAAGTGACGCACATTAATCCAGGAGATTTCGCGACTGACTTCGGTCAAAATCGTCAATTTATTAAAAATACAGCCAACGAATTATACGAGCCGACTTTTTCAGCGGTATTAAAAATATATAAAGAGGATGAAATCAAAGGAGCAAACCCTCAAGAGGTAGCGTTTTTAGTAGAAAAATTAATACATAAAAAAGGCAAGCTAAAAATTCATTATTTAATTGGACCTAAATTGCAAGTTTTTGGTGTTTTCGTTAAACGAATGATTGGCGCAACTAACTTTGAATACATGATGAGAATGATTTATAAAATCAAATAATTAAAACTAATTCTCTGACACCTCGCTCCTGACACCTCGCTCCTGACACCTGACACCTTCGACAAAATTAATCCAATCTAGGCGGATTTTTAACAGCATTTGGCGGAAGCGCCTCAATAAAACCAGCTTCTTCAAATTGGAGAATTAAAGCATCTTTGACTTCTTCAAAACGATAGTAAGCGCTTTTCATTTTATCGCTATTCTCAATGGCTTTTTTCAGCGCAGCTTCGGCTTTTCGTTTAGTTGAATTAATATCATCAATCGTAACATTGCGTTTTTTGACACAATTACTCTCTTCAATGTCCATTTGAGTTTGTTTGCCCGTTTCTATGTAAGTCACGCCCAACTCTGGCGCAATATAATATTCTTTTTTATTGACATCCAAATAGAACGTTTCGGGAGTAGTTTGTACTTGATATTGAATAGTTGCTTTAGTGGTGTGAATAACATAACCCGCTTCACAAAAAACAATATCTCGTTTAAATTCAGTTCGAGAAGTATCATTGATTTCTACATCTCCAATGATCAAATCAAAGGCTTTACGAAACTCCCCTTCATTATAAACCTGCTCTGTTTCTCCTTCTTGTACTTCGCCTAACATATCCAATAATTCATCTTGTGAAATAACGCCCATCAGAACTAATACAGCAAAAATAGCTACGATGAATAATATAGTATTTACAATAGATTGCATGATAGTTAATTTTATAGTAATGAAAATAGCTTCTTTTTTGCGCACTCTCTTAACTAAAGACTATTTCGATGAATGAAAGTAACGAGAGGTAATTCAAAATTTCGACAAACGCCGAGCAAGCCTATTACATGAAATAGGTGTTTTTTAGATCCAAAGCATAATATTTAGACGGAGATCCATAAAATGTACCTGTTTTTTGAAATAGTAATCCGATTTTTTGAAGTACATGACCCGAAGCCGAATGATCAGGATCAGTAACAGCAACAATCCGCGTTACTTCTAAGTCATTTAATCCATACTCGACTAAACATTTTCCGCCTTCCGTTGCATATCCTCTGCCCCAATGCTGAACCGCTAAACGATAACCTAACTCGATTTCACCTGTTTCCGCTAACTTTGAAAAAAAGAAAATTCCAACTTTCTCATTAGTCGCTTCTGTAATTCCGACCCAAACGCCAATTGGCATTTGATGTTTTTCTGGCAATGTCAAATACCGTTTCAGATCCGCGATACTTTCTGCTTTAGTTCTTGGTGTTATGATGTATTTCATCACTTTTGCATCACCATTTAGATCAATGATAAAACTTTCATCTTCTTCTGAAATAGGTCTTAAAATTAAGCGTCTAGAGTTAAGTATTGGTAGTTTTATAGACATATCCGTTTTTTTGTTGGATTAAGGGAACGCGCAAAAAATAATCTCCCCATCTTGCTATGAATTTTACTTTTTACTGCGTTGCCTTTTTCTTGCATAGCT
>CAKZLL010000188.1 GCA_937125475.1 uncultured Saprospiraceae bacterium
GCTATTCTCTGAAAATTTGCTCTCACTCAATGCATCATTTTTAAAATCCAATTGAGGCGGCATTAACTCAATGGTATTAAATGACTTTGCCCAGTTATTAGGTAGTTTATTAGTGTGAGTAATCACAATTTGAACACCTTTCGCTTCATTAGAGATTTCTTCTATTTCATCCAATAATTGATGGTGTTCTATACTAACTTCATCCATTCCATCCAAAAATAAAATAAAAGAAGGCGCGGTCGGGTTAGTATTACTTATCAATGGCAATTTCAGAATCGCCCTAAGTTGATTGAAAGCTTGATCGGTGAGTTTTTGTTTTCCTAAATAATGTTTCCCAATCTGATAAAGAATGAAATTTCGTTCATGTTCTCCCTGATTATAATCCGACATGGAAATATAAATAGGAATAGGCATCGCCCAACTTTTAGACTGTTTGAGAAACCTTTGCCAAAGAATAATAGTATTGGTTGTTTTCCCTGTTCCGCCTTTTCCAATAAGAAAAGTGTGCCGAGTTGGTAATGACCATTTACTTTTGAGGGCTTCCATGAGATCCGTTTCTACGGTTTTTCCTGTTTCGTTTTTGGTGTAAATCTTTCGGTCAAAAGTGATATAATGAAACCGACTTTTGAATAATTTTTTATAATATAGATCCGAACCTTGTTGTAAATATTCTTTAATAGGCGGTTCAGTGATTTTCCACTGCAAAACATCTTTGTGATCAGCATTCACATATAATCGCCACGGGATTGTTGTTAAATTGGGTTTATAACCACGCCTCACCAACTTTCTTGTGACGTACTCGACATTGTTTACCTGTTCAATTGTCTCTTCCATTTTTGGCGTTGTCTCTTTTTCTGGTTCTGGAAGCGGAGCAAAGACATTTTCATAAAAAACAATGGAATTTGGATGTTCTCCGTATTCGCTAAATCTTTGTTTGAGTGCGCCAATTGCTTCTAAATAAGCTTCTTCTATGGTGTGTCGATTGGCGAGTGCCTTATAAAAAGTGCCAGCAAAAAGCATAGCATGGGAATCTTGAACAGGAATGCTTGTCGCAATCACTGCTTTCACGCCAGCATTTATATATAAGAATGCTTGTTCCTTAGTCGAACAGGCATTCAGAAATACAATTTTTAAATGATCTTGTAGACCTAATAGATTGGCTAAACCATCGGCGTTTCCTTCTGCATCTTCAAACGAAAGCAATTTTCCTTCCGCGTGTCCAGCATAATGGAAGATTGCCAAGCGATCTTTATATCGCCCCAAATAGAAGTTAATATCTTTATTTTCTGCGCTTTCTTCGCGACGAATTACAAAGCTTTTTTCTTCTTCTGAAATAGGTAAAAGTGCGGTGTAGATGAGATCACTTTCTTCTTTTAAACTAGGTAAAAATGAGCTGATACTATTGGAAAAGGCTAAAAAAACAACAGAAGGATTGAACATAATACTACGTATTTTTTGTGATAAAGATCATTTTAGACCATTCTACTATTTATCTGGATATTAAAACAAGATAAAAATATTTTATTAATTTCATGGAGGATTTAATTGTAAAATTAAAGAGACAAAAACTAAGAACGTTAGATTATAAATGATTAACGTAAGCTTTGTTGGAAATAATATAACTAAGAAACATGACGAAGAGAAGGAAATTTAAGAAAAGAAGAAAAGAAAAATCACCCTTTAATTGGTTGATAATTATTCTAGGTATAATGATTTTATGTTTTAGTGGGAATGAGATTTATCAAACAAAAACAATTGTTTCCAATTCATTAACATCTATTGAAATAGAGCTTTCTAATCATATGTCAAAACGAGTTGAACATAGAAAAACCCATTATTTGTTAAGTGCAAATAATTATAACGCGGATTTTTTGATTAAAAGCGAAAGTTTGAACCGTCATACACGTTATCCGATTTCAAGGTTGGTGAAAGGACAAAAAGCAACAATTGATATTACTAAATACTCATCTAAATCGTTAAATGATAAAGACAAGGAGATACAAGTTTATGGTATAATGATAGAAAATGATGAGATATTAACGCCCAGCGGTTTTAATGAAAATCAAAATAATAATATGCAGCAAGATCACTTGCCTCTTCTACTTTTGGGAGGTCTTCTGCTACTCCAAGGCGCTATGGGATTTTCTAAGAAAACATATAATAAATTACTGGTGTTTATTTTTGTTATATTGGTTCTTCTAGTATATTTTGAAATGTATTTGTATTTACCTTAAAATAAGTTTGATGAAAAGTGTTATAAAAATATTACCCGAAAGAAAAGAATATTGCATTTTAATAAAATCGGCGTTTAGTGCTGATTTTTGTGAGACAATGATTAATCAAAAAAAGAAAACGTTTAGGACTGCTAAAATGCATTATCCTATATCTTATCACTCATCTGATGACTTTTATTCAAAAACGAAGAATTGAATTAGACCCTAATCGAATAAGAAAATTAATGAAAAAAAATGTTATTCCATTTGATCAAAGATTTACTTTTATTAATAAGGGGAAATCTACTGAAAACCTCTCGTGACAAATATAAAGAATAGGCTATTCTTTGACATTAATTCTCCTTTTCAACCGAATAACTCAACTATCTTTAAAAAATTGATCTAATCTAATTTGAAAATTCTATTTTTATCGAACTATTAGTCTTTGTTTATAAAAAATTGGAATATGAAAAAAAATTACATCCTCTTATCACTAACTTTTATACTAGGAGCTATCACACTTCAAGCACAGCAAGTTCATCCTTGTGGCACTGAACCACATCACACGGAATGGTTCAAAAATCATACACGTAATCAAACAGCAGCCTATCGTGGTTCAGGGGCAGATACGATGCTTTATGTTCCGATGACCATCCATATAGTTGGTACGGATAATGGCTCAGGCTATATTTCTTATATGCAATTATTAGATGGCTTTTGTGGATTGAATAATGATTACGCAAGTAGTGATGCTAATATTCAATTTTTCTTTAATGGAGATTTTAGATATATTGATAGTACAGCATGGTATAATCATGATTCTCTAAGTGTTGGTTATGATATGATGATACAAAATGATGTAGCAAATAGTATGAACACTTATATTGTCTCTAATCCTGCTGGCAATGCGGGTTATAATTTACCTTCTGCCAATATGGCGATGCGTAAAGGATATGTTAATGCTAATGCACATACTTGGGCCCATGAAATTGGTCATAATTGTAGTGTTCAACACCCATTTTTAGGATGGGAAGGCAAAACTTATGACTATAATATACCTACTCCAACGACTGTTACCTATGATTATACTGGTTTCAAAAAGGTTTTTCATAATCCAAATGATACGACAATCATTGATACGGCTTTTGTAGAATTGGTTGATGGAAGTAATTGTGCTTTTGCGGCAGACCGTATTTGTGATACGCCGCCAGATTATTTAAGTTATGGAGGTTGGCAATGTGATGCAAATGGACAAAGTACCACGCTGTTAAAAGATCCAAATAATGTGGATTTTAGAGCTGATGCTACTAATATTATGACTTATGCGAATGATGCTTGTGGCGCAAAATTCACGCCAGGTCAAATAGCTGTAATTAGAGCTAATCTATTGACTGAGAAAAG
>CAKZLL010000189.1 GCA_937125475.1 uncultured Saprospiraceae bacterium
TAAGGCAAACTATCTTTTGGAATTTGAGCAAAAAAGTCCTTCACTTCCGAAGGAGTGACTTTGACTCTATCCATAACAGTTTGCTGCATTCTTTGTGCCAATAATTGATTGCGCAAATCTTCACGGAAATCTTCTTTGACTTCATCTGGTCCTTTACCATAATATTCGATAAACTGACTTTCGTTTCCTCCCATATAATCCAAAATCCGCTGAATACGTGCATCTAATTGAGACTCAACTTGTGCGTCATCAATTTCAATACTATCTAAATTCGCTCGCACGATTAACATATTCTGAATCATCAATTGATCCAAAACCATACAACGCGCATTTTCTGGCAAATTTGGATTATCTCTTCCCATGAGCGCGAATTGCTGCTCAATATCCGAATGCAAAATAGGCTGATTGCCTACAATCCCTACAATTTTATCTACTAAAATATCTTGAGCAGATACGTACACCCCTTGCATCAAAAGCATCAATATTAAGAGCTTCTTCATTCTTTCATTGTTTCATTGCTTCACTTGTTTCCAAAAAGGAAAGTGTGAATTTATTTATTGATAAATAATGACATTTTTTTTATTCAATTCGCGTTGATACATTTCGCTTGCCAATTGCTTGAGCAGTTCAATTTTTCGTTTATGCAAAATATAACCTTTAATTTTCTTACTCGCATAAGCAACAGGTTCGTTTTTTCCTTTACGAGCAATGTCAAAAACACGCAACAGATAAAGCGATCCTGATTTCTCAAAACTCCATTCCTTACCAACACTAAGTTTCTCTTGACTAAACGTATTTTTAGGAAATTGTGCTGCTAAATCTTTTTTATGAATCCAAGTACTATCTTCTAAAATAAACATTTGAGCATATCGCTCACAGTAGTCTTTCATTTGAGCATAATCTAGCGGATCTTTCTTTTTCCACCATTTTTTTAATTTGTCCTTATCTGGCGAGTTGATCGGTACTTTAATAAAATAGCATCGAACAATATCCTGTTTTAATTTATACTCGTTCTTCGTTTTTTGATAAAAAGTATCAATCTCATTCTGACTAATCACGGAATCTAATCGTTGTTCGACCAAATTTTGTTCGTACCGATGTTGAATCAATGTTTTTCGATATTCTTCGACCATTCTATCAATCTCCGAATCTCGTGAGATATTTTCCTCTGCTATTTTTAGCATGAGGTTCTTTTTTGCCCAATTTTCAATATAAGTACCAACAACGACAATACTGTCTTCTTTCGACATGCCCTTTTGGTAAATTCCTTTCAAATCTGATGGATATAAATAGTTATCATAGACTTTCACTAATGGTTTCTCCCCTTTTTTACCCGCTTTATTTCCACAAGCAGTAGCAAAAATGACCATTACACCTAAAAACATTATCCATCTCATAGTTAAAATTTTATTATTCCTGCTTCGACTAACCAATCTATTTCACTAAATTATTAAATACTTTTTTGTTAATTTTTACAGGGTATTCGTTTTTAAGGTCTTTGATCCATTCTTTTTCTAAAAACTCTTGATAATCTGCAATCACATAACCACGCGCATCATCAAAAGACTTAGATCTAGCCTTAATCACTCTTTCTACTTTTAAGAAATAAACCGCATCGCCTTCAATGATATTATCACCGACATGACCTTTGCGCCATTTCAATGCATCAACTCTTTTATCTTGTCCTTTTTCATAAGTCTTTGTTGTCGCATTTATTATGTTTTGTACTTGATTAGTTGCAGCTAATACCTTCTCTGAATTTTTACGCTTTGCCATCTTTCGAGCTGCTTTCAATTTAGTCGGGTGTTCATTTGCCATTTGGTAAGTTGTGACTTCAACTCGTTCATCCCAAAGGTAATTTTTTTTATTTTTTTCATAAAACTTTTTCAAACCAACAGAGTCCTTAGCAGCTTTACCCCAGACCAAAATATTAGTCGCTTCAAACAATAAAATTCCTTCTTCATACTCTCTCATTAAAGATTTAAAATCAGGATATTTCGTAGGCAATTGTGCTTCTTCATATTGTACCAATCGCTTTCCAACACAATCTTTATACAAACTAGCAAACACTTTTTTAGGCGTGCTACTTTGAGCTTGTCTTACTCTTGAGCCGCCAGATTTTGATAAAAACCCAACCAAATCTCCCAAGCTAGTTTGTTGATTACCGATACTAAAAATAGGTGCATTCACGTCACTTTTAGTGTATTTCCATTGATAAGTCAAAAACGCCTCATCCAAACCAGCTTCAAAAGTTTCAAGTGTATTAGAAAACTCCTTAAAGTTATTTTCTTTTTTAAGACGCTCACCAAAACGCTCTTGTACCACCTGAAAACGGCTATCACGCTTAATACGTTCTTTCAATCCTCTATTCATTTGATCGAATGATCCTAATTCTCTTTTCTTGACACGTTGCACAATATGCCAACCGACGGAGCTTCTAAATGGCTGAGAAAAATCCCCATCCGCTTTCAACCTAAAGATCGTTTCTTCAAAAGCCTTATCCAATTTATTTTTAATAGAAATAATACCTAAAGAACCACCTTTACCTTTTGTCCCTTTATCTTGAGAATATTTACCTGCTGCATCAGCGAATTTCATTCCGCCTTGAAGTTCTTTATAAATTCTTCTAATTTCTTTTTGTGATGCGGCTTCATTCGATTTATCTTGTTGAACTGGCACAAAAATATGTGCGGCTTCCATTTCTCCTCTTGCAGGACGTTTATTATTTACTTTCACTAAATGATAACCATACTTAGATCGAATAGGCTTCGACAAATCTCCTGCTTCTAAATTATATGCTGCGCTTTCAATTTCATAAAAACTTTTCAAAGAAAATGCAGTAATATATCCCAAATAGCCACCTTCAGCTCCTGTTGCAGGATCTTCTGAATATTCCTTTGCTGCGGCTTCAAATTTAATTTTGCCTGTATTGATTTTTTTCTCAATTACTTCTATTCTTTCTAAAGCACGAGCATCATCTTCACCTCTTGCAATAAAAATATGGCTAATTCCTACATCCTCCTGAAGGCGATTATATGCCTCTTTTGCCAAATCATTCAACACCTCTTTATCTAACAAATAAGAACTTGCCAATTGACTGCGGTATCCATCCAATTCTCTTTTAAGAGATGGAATAGTATCTAATTTTAAAGCCTTCGCTTTCTGAACTTTCAATTTAAATTTGACATATAAATCTAAATATTCTTGGAGTGATCCTTGAGAAAAATCCGCTTTTTTCCCATTTGTTTTACTGTAAATATATTTAAATTCAGAAACAGTAACGGGAGTAGTCCCAACTGTAAACAACACAGGGTCATTATCACTCGTTTGTCCTTGTACCTTAGAAAAAGACAAGATACTACATGTTATTAATACAATACTCACAATTTGTTTAATCACGATTCTGTGGTTTTAAAAGTTGAATAATATGCTTTTGTGATTAGCATAATTAGTATAAGTTACATCTGAAAATGATATCCGAACGTCACTCGGCGTGCAAAATTAAAGATTTTATCATTTAAAATGGTATTTACTTTCCTTTTTCACAAAAGCTATAAAATATTATAGTCTAATCCTGTTTATTTTAACCCTATTCGGGGTTATTTTCTTATAAAAAGTATTACAAAGTGATCCGAAGTAATAATAAATGGAGCTTTTTTGACAAAAAAAGTCAAATTAGGGACAAGGAAATAATAAAATCTATCTAGCTTTTCCCAAACATTTTCTTTTTTCCGTGATGTTTATCACTAACAAAATTAAGAAGTTAGCCGTACTTTTGTAGTAATTAGTTTTAATTTAATTATGTGAATGGTTCATTTGTACTTTTATCATTGATCCTTCATCATCATACACTTAAAAAATAATGCTATGTTTAGTTTTTTGAAAAAAATGTTAGGAGGAGAAACCGTCGATTTAGCAACGATTAAAGCGAACGGCGCAATTGTGATTGATGTCAGAACGCCAGCCGAATTTAAAAATGGTCATGGAAAAAAAGCCATTAATATTCCTTTGGGTAGCATTGGAGGGCAAATCAAAAAAATTAAAGCCTATCAAAAACCAATCATTGTTTGTTGTAAAAGCGGCATGAGAAGCGGTCAGGCAAAAAGAGTATTAAAAGCTCAAGGTATAGAAGTATATAATGGAGGCGCTTGGCAATCGGTAGAGCAATTGTAGTAATTATTATAGAAAACAAAACAACCTGCGTTTTAAGACTTATATACATTAAAATGCAGGTTATTTCTTAAAAGTAACACTTGTATTAAAAACATTTTAGCCAAAAGGATGTTGAACTCTTATGGTTATCTATTTTAATAAAAAGAATTATCAATTAAATATTCATCTCAATTGAAATAAAAATGTCTAAATTAGCGTACTAAAATTAGTACCCGCTTTTTTAATAATCGTATCATTTTAATTTTAATTATCAATATTTGAGTATCTAACCATTGATAATTCAACAATAAATCAACAGACAAGTGGCTATCTATTCTATCAAAGATTTAGAAAAATTGTCAGATATTAAAGCACACACTATACGAGTGTGGGAGCAGCGTCATGCCATTGTCGAACCTAAAAGAACCAGTACGAATATTCGTTATTATACCGATAGCGATTTAAAAAAACTGCTCAATATTGCTCTGTTGAACAAAAATGGTTATAAGATTTCTAAAATAGCCAAAATGTCCAAACAGGAAATCGCGCAAAAAGTCGCCGAAATTTCTGAAGTTAATTTTGAAAATGCTACTCAATTAGATGCGTTGACCATTTCGATGATTGAGATGGATGAATATAAGTTTGATCGAATTATTTCTACTAATATCGAACAGATTGGCTTCGAACGGACGATGCTCGAAATTATCAATCCCTTCTTGGACAAATTGAGCTTACTTTGGCTCACAGGATCTATTAATCCTGCACAAGAACATTTTATTAGCTGCTTAATTCGTCAAAAAATAATTGTAGCTATTGATAGAGAGCCTTTTGTTCGAAATCCAAAAGCTAAGAAGTTTTTGCTATTTTTGCCAGAAGGCAGCGCTGATGAGTTGAGTTTATTGTTTTTGCATTATATCATGAAGTCTCGTGGGCATCAAGTTATATATTTGGGTCAAAATATTCCTTTTCAGGATATTAAAGCCGTTTTCGATATCCATCATCCACATTTCATTTATACCATTATTTCTGAGATTTTCACAAAAGAACCTGTTCAGCGCTATGTTGATCGGCTAGGTAAGTCATTTTCAGATTGTGATATTATTCTAACAGGCTATCGCGTTTTAGCTCAACCGCCTCAGGTTTCTACCAATAATATCCATATTCATGAGAGTTTGAACCAAACAATTCTTTTCCTTAATCAATTTAAAAAATAACATCTTCACTTAAAGCGAAAATTCGCATATCATTTTTTGACAAAATCAATGTTTAAACACTAAATTAATCTTAGCGTTTAAACATTAATTTTATGTTAAAAAAATAAACAAAAAACAAACTTTCATTATTTATTGAAAATTTAGAAAGTAAGAAAATTTCAAGTAAAACATATAACAAACTGATAATCAGTTAATTAAACCACAAACAATAAGTTTAAGTTATGCTACATAAGCAAAACTTATCAAGTTTTGTTTAACAAAATACACTTTTGATTAAACAAAAATTTGCTTTTTGTTTAATTTTTTAGTACATTTGGTTAAACAAAATAGCAAACAAATACAGTTTCACTCAAACTGCTAAATATATAAGAAATGACAACCATAGAATTCGATAACAAGTTCAACACAATGTCTAGCCTACTTCACTCGTTCGCTTATAACTTGACAAAAAATGTTGAGGATGCGAGAGACCTTTTCCAAGAAACGGCTTTTCGTGCAATGACGAATAGAGAGAAGTTTCGTACAGGTACTAATTTCAAAGCTTGGTTGTTTACGATAATGAAAAATATTTTTATTAATAATTATCGTAAAAAAATGAAAGCCAATACTATTATCGACTCGACTGATAATATGTTTTATATTAATTCTGGTAAAAACGTGATTAGCAACGGCGCAGAGTCTTCTCTTATCATGACAGAATTATCTAATATGATTGATGCATTAGATGATAGTATCAGAATTCCTTTCATGATGCATTATGAAGGATTTAAATATCAAGAAATTGCTGATCATTTAGAATTGCCTTTAGGCACAGTGAAGAGCAGAATTTTCTTTGCGAGAAAAGAATTGAAAGTAGTAATCAAAAGAAATTATGCAGAAACTTCTTTAGCAAGAGGTTAATAACAAAAAATATACTATTTTAGTATTTGTGATATAATAATAACAATCAATCTTCTCATAAGATAAACTGCGCTCTATTTGAGTGCAGTTTTTTTATTTAGGGAGCACGCAAAAAATAAAATTCATCACGCAATCTTGGGTAGGTTATTTATTTCCTTGTCCCTTACACCACATAGAAAAGGGTTTTTATTTGTAAAAAACATACAAATAAAAACCCTTCAATATAAAATAGGTTATTTTTATCAATCTAATTCTTTCTTTTTAATGCCTGTTTCATAAACGCGCGATTGATTTCTAATTTGAATGAAACAATATGAGAATAAGTAATATCCGATTCACCTACATTTGTGAAAGCATAATCAATAGAGAGTTTCTTGACTTTTAGCCCAACCCCTAATGTCGGATGCAAGCCCCAATATTTTTCGCCAGTCAAATCCGTTTCTTCTTGTAATTTGTTCGCCCCCAATCTGAAATATAGAAATTTCTTAAAATCCATTTCCAACCCCAAAATCGGGTCAATACTAATCGGATCAGCAGAAATGATCGTATTGCGTTGTCCATCCGTGAAAAGCGTAAAATTAGTTTCAGCTAATAAGCCAAAATCACCGAAATTCATCGCATAAGCCGCCCCAAGTACAATTTGAGGATTCGTTACTTCTACCGAATTGATCGGGATATCATTGCCTGTAATTTCCAAAACTTCCTTCTCATCATCCGTAAAATTAAAGCGCCAAGCGTTAAAAGTACTTGTCATATCTTTAATCACTACGCCTAACCTCAAGTTTTTATTCGGTCGATATTGTATTCCAGCATCCAAACCAAAACCCCATGAAGAAGCAAAAGGGCCAATTATTCTCCTAATCACTTTCACACTTCCACCAAAATGAAAGCCTTTCGTCCCAATCGGCTGAGCATAACTTGCCAAAAAAGCGTAATCTGCTGCCGAAAAAGGTACTATATTATCATAATTAATCGTTCCATCACTTTCATACAAACTCAGTGTATTCGGAATATTATCAATCCCAAAACGAATAAAACTCAAGCCTAAAGTTCGTTTATTATCCGCCAGAGGCAATGCCACTCCGACATAATCATACGCACCAATTCCTGCAAACCATTCCGCGTGCATCGCAGAAATTTGAGGATTATCTTTGACAAATGACAAACCTGCTGGATTCCAGTAGCCCGCCGTTACATCATCAACACCTGCTGCCATTGCTCCACCCATTGCTTGTGAGCGTGCACTTACACCAATATTCAAAAATTCGTTGGAGTATTTTTGTGCCAATACATCATTTATACCCAAAAAAGAAGTTAGCAAAAAAGCCAAAAGTAAAGTTCGCATATTAATATCGTTTATATTGAAACGTTTTTATACCCAAAAAGGAATGTCATTCACCATCAAAAATAAAAAAAATCTCCTTTTGGGAACTTTTTTTAATCGTCGTGTCTTATCTTTTTAGTATATTTATCAATATTCTAGTAGATCATTTTCTACATTCGTAACTTTTTTTAGTAAAATCTTCCTTATTATGAAACGATATTGTAGTTCATATTAATCTTTTCTCCGCTCAAATCAATCTTTTGAGACAACTTCCTTATTTTCGCATCATATTTATAAAAATTGTTAAATTGGTATTATTGTTTATTAAAAAAATAAAAACAATAATTGCAAGACTAACAACTACAACAATAACAACAATGAATTTTGTAGAAGAATTACGTTGGCGTGGGCTATTGCAGGATTCCACTCCTGGCATTGAAGAATATTTATCAGAAGGCAGCAGACGTGCATATATTGGTTTCGATCCGACCGCTCCTTCGATGACTATCGGAAATTTAGTTCCGATCACAATGCTATTGCGTTTTCAAATGGCAGGACATCAACCTATTGTTTTGATGGGCGGCGCAACAGGGCGCATCGGTGATCCATCTGGAAAAGATGAAGAACGTCAGCTCAAATCCTACGAAGAGTTGGATAATAATTTGGCGCATCAACTGGAGCAAATGAAAAAATTCTTGCGCTTCGATGATTCTCCAACCTCAACTTTAATTGTCAATAATTACGACTTCTATACAGATATGAATATCCTAACTTTCCTTCGTGATGTTGGAAAACGGATGACCATTAATTATATGCTTTCTAAAGATTCCGTCAAAAATCGTTTAGAAAAAGGTTTATCTTTTACCGAATTTACGTACCAATTGATACAAGGCTATGATTTTCAATGGCTTTACGAAAATATGGATGTTCGCATTCAAATGGGCGGATCAGATCAATGGGGTAATATTACAGGCGGAACGGAGTTGATTCGTCGCAATTTAAGCGGTAAGGCTTACGCGTTGACTTGTCCACTTTTGACTAAATCTGACGGTAAAAAATTCGGAAAATCGGAAAAAGGAAATGTTTGGTTAGATCCAAATATGACTTCGCCTTACCAGTTCTACCAATTTTGGATCAATTCAGCGGATGGCGATGTTCCTAAATTAATGCGTACTTTTTCTTTCAAAACGAAAGAAGAAATCGAAGCGCTTGAAGCGGAACACAACGAAGCACCACATTTGCGAAAAGCTCAAAAAGCACTTGCAGAAGAAATGACAATTCGTATTCATTCCAAAGAGGATTATGAATCTGCGCTGAAAGTTTCGGAGTTGCTTTTTAATAAAAAAGCAAGTAAGGAAATGTTGCTTGGTTTGAGCAAAAACGCATTAAAATCGATTACTGAGGAGTTAGAAAGTTTTACAATTTCTAAAGCGGATCTTGAAAATGGTATTAATATCATGGATTTAACTGCGGTTTCTACTTCAATTTTCAAATCCAAAGGCGAAGCAAGAAGGGCGATTAAAAGTAATGCCGTAGCAGTTAATAAAGATAAAGTCAAGTCTTTTGAAGCTATTGTTTCTACCGAAGTTCTTATTCATGATAAATATTTCATGATCGAAAACGGCAAGAAAAAGAAATATATGGTTGTAATCGAAAATTAAAATCATGGTCAATTTTCCCAGAAAGGGCATAAAAAACTACTTAATGCGCCTTATGCCCTTTTGGGAGAAATAACCTTGGCAAAATTATCAATGAACCTAAAAATATGGCAAAGAATTTATAACAATCCTATTAATAACACATTTTGATTATTCACATTTTTAATTTTTTTCAATGAGACAAAATCATCCATACTTAATTGTATTTCTAGCTATCCTATTGATAGGATCATTTTCTTCTTGTGACAATTTAGCAAAAAAAACAGGAGAAGACACAAAAGTTACAACGACTACTGAGCCAACAAAACCAACTGCTCCAGCCGAAAAATCTCCTATTAAGGGGATTGATGTTTCCAAATATCAACATTCAGAAATTGATGAAATTGATGAAGCAGATTCTTTGAGTTTCATTATATGTAAAGCTACCGAAGGTATTACTTATGTAGATCCTAAATTTAAACAAAATTAGGATACCATAATTAAAAAAGGTTATATAAGAGGAGCGTACCATTTTTATCATACTGATGATGATCCTATAAAGCAAGCACAGGCTTTTACGAATGCAGCTAATTTTGAAGATACAGATATTCCACCTATTATTGATTTTGAAGGCGGTAGTCTTAATAAAACAGAATCTAAAAGAAAACCAGTTGAAGAAGTACAGGCAGATTTATTAGCTTGTTTGAAAGAAATTCAAAAAATAACTGGCAGAAAACCTATGATTTATACCAATGGTGGTACAGGTAATGTTTACTTAAATAATGAAAAATTTGCAACATATCCTTTATGGGTTGCTAATTATCCAAGGGATATGAAGACCAAAAACCCAGAAATGCCTGGTATTTGGAAAGGTACTAAATGGTTATTTTGGCAAAAAAGCCAGACATACAAAATTGATGGAATGGGTAATGATTTTGATATGTTCAATGGGACTATTTCAGCACTGAAAGCATTTATAAAAAGTACCAAGAAATAATTAGTTAACAATAACTGTTATAAATGTATTGGAAAGTTCAAGTGGTTAATCTGCTTGAGCTTTTTTATTTTCAACAAAATTAAAAATTGAAAAAAATTAAACCATCCAAAGCTTATGAAAATTCAAAGTCTTTTTATACTCATCTGTATTCTATTACTCAATTGTACAACTACGACTACAACCAATGAAAACACTGGAAATAAAGAAATCAAAAACAGTAAAACCACGGTTTCTCCTCCCAAAACTGATTTAAATGCCTTTTTTAATCGCTATGGAGGCAAAGCAAATTTTCAAACACATTATATCGATGCAATAACGACAATGATTACCGTAGAGGATTTGGTCAAAGAAAATAAGTATCAAACTGCCAAAATAGCACTTAATAAATTATGGCAAAAATATCCTGTAGGGGAAAATATTTGGTGGGACACAAAAGCTGATGATAAAAAAAATCAAACTAATCTTGGTCGTCCTCCTGCTTATAGTGCGTTGAGAATGTTGACTAATATTGTTGATTATCAACTCAATAATCCTCAATCGCCATCAGAAGTATTGACAAGTACTTTAAGAGTCGTTTTAGTTGGTTGTTCAGAAGGAAAAAATCCTTCAACAGTCACTGAAATGAAAAATGGTACTGGGAGAAAGACAACAAAAATCATAGATGCTCGCTTAAAGGCTGATAATCATCAAATAATTGATCAATCCTTAGATTTATTCTTGCGCTATGTAAATGCTATGACGAATGGGCGGCTAAAAGTCGAAGTCAAATATTATGATTTAGAAAATTACTGCGCATCAACAAAAGTATCTAAAGATGGGAAATATGCTAATCTAAAAAATTATGGTGAGGTATTGAATCAAATTCCTCAAAATATCAAACAAGAAACAGATTGGTGGTGGATTTTATATCCTTCTGCTGTGCCAGAAGACGGAATAAATGGCATCGCTCCAAACGCTGGTTTCGATAAGAATTATGAATTTATAACTGGAGGAATGGGCGCGTATGGACAAAATGAACCTACATTTATCATTGACGATCGCTGGTTAGTCCGTTGTCCGCCGCATTTAGGGCATGGCAAAATGAGCGATATTGAACGCAGAGCCTATTTACCTCAGTGGTTACAGCATGAATTTTTTCATCATTTATACCGTAGTTATCCTAAATTACAGCTTGAAGTTAAAGGACATGATTGGTTTGATAGAACCTTTTGGGCGAAAGATTTCAAAGGTACATTCGAAGCGGATTATTATCATGAAACGCTACACAAACGATTAAAAACCGCCAAACCAGCTTTACATTATACATTAAATCCTACTTATCAACCAACCAATAGAGTTTTAAACAACTTAAAAATCAGCCAATTTCTCAACCAAACATTCGATGCATCAGAAATGGTAAAAGCACGAGGAATTGAGGTAAATGACTGGCACATTGCCCAAATCATTCAAGAAGGTAATAAATATTATTGGAAAAATAAAGCTGGGGCTAAATGGGAAGTCGTTCCAGATTTTCAAAATAATCGATTAAAGACTAAAGACGATAATCCTTATAAAGGGCATCATTTTTTTATTTCATTCAAAAAAGATGAAAATGGCGGGTTCACAAATACTATTGAAGGACTTGATTTTAATGGTACAATATATAAATTAAGATAATTATATTCCAATTTTTTTATTAAATGACTATTATGGAAATAAATGTAAAAGCGACTAATTCGCTATTTCAATTAATTAAAAACAAGGCAAAAATTAATGCCTATACGTTTGAAGATACTCGTAAAATAGTGCCTTTTTTGGGTGCGCATTATTCTAATGACTCTACTCAATTTGGCTTTTGGTTACCTGAATTATTAGAAAAAAATATAACTACTGATCGTGTTTTTTTAGAAATATTATCTCCAAAATCGCTGATTGATTTCTCTAAAAAAGAGCAAAATATCACTTTTGATAAACATAATTTTCCAATGAATTTTATGGGTGAGTTAGCTTTTTTAGTCGTAGATGGCGTGAAAGCAGGAACAGCCAATCGCACAGGAGATTTTTATTGTGTCAAATATATAGACGAAAACGGTGCAATTCACCGTGTTTTTGATCCGCTCTCCTATTCTATTCCTTTTGGAGCGTTCGCGCCTGCGGAGGTTTATGATATGGAAAGTATGTTGAAAAATCGTCAAGATAAGGCTCATTTTGAACAATTAAAAGAATTAGATCGTTTTCCTACGCCTGTTCATATTTTGCAATTACATCCGCATACCGCGACGAAATCGGGTTCTTTGCAAGGACTTTCCGAACATTTTCAAACCATTTCCAAAAAAATTGAAAACAACGAATCGTTAACCAAATCTGAAAAAGCTTTCGCCAATTATGACGCAGTGCAATTATTACCCGTCATGCCTCAAATTGACCGCGAAAATGCACTGCCTTTTTTCGATTTCCAACAAGAAACCGATCAAAATGCAACTATTCAACTCACTCAACACAACATTCAAGACTGGGGCTATGATATTGTGATAGCAGCAGCTTCGGCAATTAATCCGAGTTTATTGGCAACCAAAAGACCACACGAATTATTGAATTTAATTGAAGTTCTACACAATTTCCAACCACAGCCCAAAAAGGTTATTTTGGACATTGTTTATGGACATTCTGACAATCAAGCTCAATTGATTTTGAATCGTCATTTCTTTTTAGGTGCTGGAATGTATGGGCAAGAAATGAATGTTCAACACCCGATGGTACGTGCAATTATGCTCGAAAGTCAATTGAGAATTGGTAATTATGGCGTGGATGGTTTTAGAGTTGACGCGGCACAGGATATTGTTTATCATGATGAAAATGGAAAAAAACAATATGATAATGCCTATCTCGGTCTAATGAATGAAATGACATATCGAGCCGCTGATGTCGATTATAAAATGTGGATGGTCTTTGAAGATGGTCGTCCTTGGCCGCAGCCAGATTGGAATATTGCCACGACTTACAAGGTCGTTCATAATATGTATCCAAATGCTTTTCAATGGGGACCGCTAACTTTCGTCAATAATAAACCATTAATCTTTGGGTTTTGGATGGAGCGTTTTTGGCGAGTCGAGCAGATCGCTCGAACTGGTCAAATGTGGGTAACAGGTGGTTCTAATCATGACACTTATCGCGGTTTGGCGCAATTATCACCTACTGAAACCAATTATAATTCTTACTTAGGTGATTCGCTTCGAGCTGTGGCATTCAAAGCGTATAATAATCCTGCGGCTCGTTTGTTGGATCATGCGTTTTTGCCTGGGATTCCGATGGAATTTATTAATGCGTCGACTGATGCGCCTTGGGGATTTTTGCGGAATACCGATTTTCAATGGGGCATTAAGGTTATGTCTGAGGAACAGTATTTTTTCGATTGGTTTGTGACTGATGATTTATATAAAAATGAGGCTTTTTTCACGCGCCTCAAATCATTTGGTTTTCACAAATTGCCTCAATTGATCGCCTTTAAAAATGCCTTACATTATTTAGTTAAACTAACAGATTATGATTTAGAAAAAATAATAAGAGGCTTTGAATGGTTTGATAATCAATTCACTACGCCTAAATCGGTAAAAAAACTTCGCTCAATTGCTTTAGCTTATATGGAAGATGCTTATGATTTTTGTAATGTCTCGCATCATATCGAAAACACCTCAGAAACGATGATTGATTTTAATTATTCGCTTCGAGATTTCCGAACAGCACAACCGATTTTAATTCAAAATTTAACTAAAAATGATGTATTTAAATATTGGCATAGTCCAAATGGCGCGGTCATTTATTATGGTCTTCGGACAATTAATGACCAACAAATTTTGGTCATTGCCAATATGGAAGGTGCGACAACAGAAGTACCTTTAAGTGCTTTAGACCTACCTAATTTTGATAAAAATAATTGGGAGTTGGCTCTAAAAACGCCTGATTGTACTATTGAAAATATCGAAAAAATCGTTTTAAAAGATAGCGAAGGTGTTTTGTTTTCAAAAAAATAATTTAAATAATATGCATTTGAATTGAGGATGACGTATAAATTTTATTTAATTACTATTTGTCTTTCTTCCAATAAAAACGCCTTGTGCAATCAATAGATTTCACAAGGCGTTCTGTTCTGATAATGTACCACTTTTATTCAAAATAAATATCTTCATCATCTGGTTTTCTTCGGTTTCTCCACCAAACAAAAGCCATTCCACCAATCAAAGCATAAGGTGTTGCTAATAAATATAAAATACCTGCATTTAATCCTTTTCCTGTTTGACCACCATGCTTGTAGTTGGATTCTGCTGCAATCCTACACATCGGGCATTGTGCCGTTGCAGTAGTTGGAACAATGGTATTTAAGGCAAAAATTAATGCCGAAACTGTTAATATTTTGACTATGATCTTTTTCATAACTTTTAAATAAAGTGGATAATTAATCCTTCATGAATTAAATTAAAAAATGTTTTAATTCTTTTACAAAAATACAACTTTTAGCCCTTCTATTCAAATCAATTATAATAAGGCATCAACATAAAATAGCAAATCGGACCTGTGATTGCGACATACATCCAAATTGGGAATGTCCATTTTGCCAATCTCTTGTGCTGTGAGATTTTCATTGCATAACCTCGAATGAAGGTAAATAAGATAAAAGGTAAAATCGCTGCTGCTGCAATGATATGAGTAATTAATAAAATGAAATAAATGATTTTAATTGCGCCTTCTCCTCCGAATTTAGTAGGCTCAGTAGCAAAATGATACGTAATGTAAGACACTAAAAACAAAGCTGACATGCTCATTGCAACATAAATCATTCGCTCATGGTTCTTAACATCTTTCTTTTTGATAAAAAATATAGCTCCCATCAATGCGACTGCGGTCAAAGAATTTAGTACTGCATGTAAAGCAGGTAAAATATGTATATTAAAAGGAAAAACATTTTCAGAAACAGGTGGAATATATCGAAGCCCAACGACTACCAATAAAACAACTCCTGTGACAACCTTTGCAATATTATCTAATTTTTTGACTGATACATCTCTACTCATCTCTCATTTTTTTACTCAAAAATATTTCTTATTTCTCTTTTTGACGCTTGAATTTCACATCTTGTTTTGGCGGTCTCGGAGCTGCCATAGCTAAATGAACCACCAGTCTATTAACTTCATTAATATCCATAGCATCATATAACCTTCTAATCGTGTGACTACTATCGACTAAAGCAAATTGATTAGAATAACCATCCAACAAATTCATTTTATAATCATTCTCAAACATCGTCTTTAAAGCTGCCTCCTCTCCTTTTAACCAATGCCATTTACTCCCCATCTCTCTATTATCAACTAATGCTGCATTACTCGAATCTGAGAAATAAGTCAATAGGTTAATTCTATAATTGTCAGGGAAAGCCGCTTGAATTCTATGAAAGGCTTGTGAAAAACTATCGCAAGGCACACCACAATCAGCCGAAAAGTAGCCAACAACAGACATTTTTCCTTTCAAATCTTCTAATGAAATCGTATCGCCCTCTTGATTCATTAACGTAAAATCAGGAGCTTGTCCCAAATCACCTAATTCATCTAAGCGATCTATATAGTAATCCAATCCGTATCTTAAATATAAAAATGACCCGAATGGCAATAATACAAATGCAAATATTAGCATTAAGGGTTGCGCAATCGTTTTCTTTTTTAAATCTTCCATTTTTTCTTTGTTTTAAAATGATTGTTTACCACAACTCAAAGTTTCCTAAGCCTTATATCGTTCTATAACAATCTTAAAAATTAGAATGTTTTCAAGTTTTGTTACTTAGAATTTATCTAAATAATATTGTATGATAAAATAAAACGGACAGAAAAGTCCGTACTACTTACCAAAAAAGGGCAAGATTGTTATGTCTTGCCCTTTTTTATAAAATAAAAATAAAGAAAATTAATATGCTCTCAATTCTCCTGTTAATTCTGTCGGATGAACCAATTGCCCTGTTGCTTTTCCTTCATTCAATTGAATAGCATCTTTCTTTTTGATTTCTGCTCTTCTCTTACCCCAAGCACCACCTTCTTGTAGGAAAGCAATAACTGCCCAGATTAAAAGCATTGTTGGTAAAATAACACTCATTACTAAGCCTCTTACTTCATATTTCATATGCATGAATTCATTCACAATGAAATACGCTTTGTATAAACTTAAACCAATCATAATAGGATACATGATTAATTTAGGAATAGTAACACCCGCAAAAATATGTCCATTACCTAATAGTGCAATTATTACCTCGGCTATAGTGACTGCACCTAAGAGCCAGAAGCCATAAACTACCTTTTTTTTACCTTCTTCGTATGATAAACCAGCCATCTTTATATAACTTTAAGATATATTTTTTTAAATTATTGTCTGTTTTCCCTTGGTTGAATTTTGTTCTATCGTTTATAATAAATAGAATACCAAGAATACAAATACCCAAACTAAATCGACAAAGTGCCAATACAAACCAATCTTCTCGACCATTTCATAGCCGTTTTTACGTTCTGCATATATACCACTCGCTACATTTAATAGGATAATCAATAGGAATGCAACACCCGAAAATACGTGAAATCCGTGAAATCCTGTGATACAGAAAAATAATGCTCCAAATTGATATGGACCAAAAGTTTGATGACTACTAGCGCCGCTTTCAGTTGTAAATCTTCTTGAAATAAACTCTACAGCTCCTTCTTTACCTGGTCTATCTTCGATAGTATGAGGTTTATGGGCATGAGCTTTATCATCAGAATGAGCTGCACCGTGATCATCACCGTGATCATCACCATGTCCATCTCCATGACCACCATCAGCATGATAAGCATGTAAAAGATAAGTATCTCCAGCTTCAAATTTTTCTCCTTCTGTCCCTGTTTTATATGCATGTCCGTGCTCATCATCTAAATAAACACCGCCTTCTGCATGAGAACCGAAAGTATTACGAGTAACAGACATATACTCTCCATTAATCAATGTATTCCACTCCCAAGCTTGACAACCTAAGAAAGTTAAACCACCAACAACGGTTAATAACATCCAAAATACTACTCCTTTTTGATTTTCTCTGTGTCCTTCTTGCACTGCGCGAACCATAGTCACACTACTGACAATAAGAATAAAGGTCATCACCGTTACGAAAATTAGTGGTGCGTGATGAATACCACCAGGAAATGTAGAAAATACTACATCAGGCAAAGGCCAAGTCGGCATACTAAAACGCAACGCCCCATAAGCAATAAGGAAAGCCGCGAATGTAAACGCATCTGACAATAAGAAATACCACATCATCAGCTTTCCATAACTCGCCTTGAAAGGTACTTTACCTCCCGACCAAGCATCTCCTTGTGAATGCTCACTGTGTGCTCCGTGTACTGCTTCTTCTGCTGCCATTATCTCTTTTGCATTTAAATATGATGGTTAATTTTGACGAGTTTCATTTAAAATGTCATTCATTAACCAAATAATGTATAATGATTTTTTCATCTAAAACACATAAAACCTACTAGGATTTTATATTGTGCTATATAACATACTTTCGAGAAAGCCTGTTTTTAAATATTATTATTGTATTAATAAAAATACAAACAAATAAACCCAAAGGAAATCAACAAAGTGCCAATAATGCACTACTAATTCTAGTTTCAACCTTCCTCTTGGTGTTACTTTTTTTCTTGTTGTGATTGCAAAAGTAAATGCAATCAAAATTGCGACTACACCACCTAAAACGTGTACAGCGTGTAAGCCAGAAATTACATATAAAAAAGAACTCGAAGGATTAGTTTTTAATTCAATCCCTTGCGCTATCAAATGTTGCCAACCGACATATTGTAAGACAATAAATCCAACACCTAAAATTGCCGCAGTTCCTAGTAGCATTCTAAACAGTTGCATTTTGGCTTTATTATAAGCTAAATACGATGCATGAATAACAATACTACTAATTAAAATAACAACCGTATTATAATAAAATACATTAGGGATTGTAAATTCTAACCAATTACCGCCAGATTTTCTCACCATATAAGCACTTGTCAAAGCTGCAAACATCATTACAATACTTGCACACGCCACCCACAGTGCATATTTATGAGGATGAATCCGATTTCTCTGTTGTTTTAATGGTACTTTTTCCACTAGTTCCATTTTTTTAGTTTTTAGGCAAATATTAATACATTTATTAAAATCACCTTGATCTTCGCTAATTAGATTTTGTCCATTACTAGGGCCAACATCACTACAGGAAGATAAATGAATGAACTAAACATTAACTGTCGAGCGGCATCTCTCGTACAAGATTTATATAATTGCCATGCTCTAAACGTATAATAAAAAGCCATCCCTGTTACTATCACCGCTGAAATAACTCCTGTTAAGCCCATTATATAAGGCATTAAACCAATTGGAATTAAGAACGACGCGTATATTAAACTCTGCAATGCAGATTGTTTATCTTTCTTTTTAGTAGGTAATAAGTAAAAGCCAGCTTTTGCATAATCTTCAAATCGAACCCAGGCAATTGCCCAAAAATGAGGGAACTGCCAAGCAAATAATAGTGCAAAAAGCACAATTGCTTCAGGATCAATACTTCCTGTTACTGCTACCCAACCTATCATAGGAGGCAATGCTCCTGGAATTGCACCAATAAAAACTGCTATTGGTGAAACTCGCTTCATTGGCGTATAAATAAAAGCATAGCTCATTAATGAAATCATTCCAATTAAAGCTGCCAAACCATTGAATAAAGCTAAAAGTGTTACACCAGCTAAACTCATTAATCCTGCAATTAAAACTGCCTGATTTTTGGTCATCCGACCAGACGCTAAAGGACGTTTTGCTGTCCGAGCCATTTTCTGATCTACATCTTGCTCTAATACCTGATTAAGCGCATTAGCTGCTCCAGTTATTAAATATCCACCTAAACAAAGAACAGTTAATCCTATCCAATTAAAGGTTGGCACTGCTAACAAATAGCCTATTCCTGCCGAAAAAACTACTAATAACGATAATCTAAATTTCGTTAAAAGCTTATAGTCTTCAACCTTTTGTGAAAAAGTTGATACAGCAGATACGCTAACCCCTCTATTTCTTGTACTCGTTTTGATAGCTGCCTGATTTAAAGTGTGAATAAAGAATTTTGTTGTTTAGTCAAATACACATTTAAATTATCCACTTACTATACCTATTTGTTATTATTCAATAATAGGATGAAGGTTTAATCCATCCTATTATTTTTTATACTCATTTTAGTGTCCTCCACCATCTTGCTCACCTTCTTCTAGCGGCGTAATTTGTGTGATGAAATCTTTACCATCTTTACCATAATCGTAAGCCCAACGTTCAACAGTAGGAATTGCTCCTGGCCAGTTTCCGTGTCCTGGTATCATAGTAGGTGTTGTCCATTCCAAAGTAGTTGCGCCCCAAGGATTTAAGCTTGTAACAATTTTACCTTTCAATGCACTATATGTGAAATTGATGATAAATAAGATTTGCAATGCAAATACAACAACTGCTGCAATTGTGATAAATTCATTCATTGTATCAAATCCTGGATTTGATGAGAAACTAAATGTATCAAATCTGTAGTAACGACGAGGAACACCTGCCATTCCTAAATAGTGCATTGGCCAAAAAACTGCATAAGCACCAACCATTGTACCCCAGAAGTGAATTTTCCCTAAAGTTTCGTTCATAAAACGACCAAACATTTTTGGAAACCAATGATAAATTCCTGCAAACATACCAAAGAATGCTGCGACCCCCATTACAATATGGAAGTGGGCGACAACAAAATAAGTATCATGTAATTGAATATCAATAGCTGAATTACCCAAGAAAATACCAGTCAAACCACCAGAGATAAATAATGATACAAAACCAATTGCGAACATCATCGCACTTGTAAATCGTATATTACCACCATATAAAGTAGCGATCCAGTTAAACACTTTTACTGCTGATGGTACTGCAATAATTAGTGTAAAGATTACAAATATATTAGCAATGAACGGATTGATACCTGACATAAACATATGATGCGCCCAAACAACGAATGATAAAACTGCAATTGCCAAGATAGAGAATACCATTGCTTTGTAACCAAAGATTGGTTTACGTGCATGAACCGAAAGTACTTCTGATACAATTCCCATCGCAGGCAGGATAATAATATATACCTCAGGGTGTCCTAAGAACCAGAATAAATGCTGGAATAATATTGGACTACCCCCCACATGATCTAAAGCTTGACCACCAATGAATATTTCACTCAGATAGAAACTTGTTCCTAAACCTCTGTCAAACATCATTAATAATAATGCAGATACTAATACAGGGAACGATAATAAACCGATAATTGCAGTTACAAAAAATGCCCAAATTGTTAAAGGCATTCTCCACATGCTCATTCCTTTAGTACGCATATTCAATACTGTCGTGATATAGTTTACACCACCCAATAATACTGAAACAACGAAAAAGACTAAACTCACTGTCCACAATGTCATACCTACTCCAGATCCCGAAGAAGCTTGAGGTAAAGCACTTAGAGGAGGATAAGCAACCCATCCACCAGAGAAAGGACCAGTACTAATGAAGATAGAGAAGAACATAATTGCTCCTGCTAAGAAGAAGAACCAATAAGACATCATATTCATTAAAGGAGATGCCATAGCACGTCCACCAACTTGTAATGGAATAAGTAAATTACTAAATGTTCCACTCAGTCCTGCTGTTAGTACGAAAAAGACGAGAATAGTACCATGCATTGTAACCAAAGCGTAGTAAAATTGAGGATCAAGAGATCCCATTCCGTTATTAACGATAATCCATTTTCCTAATAATGGCTTTAACCAAGCCATATCAGCTTCAGGATATCCTAACTGATAACGGAAGATCAACGACATTGCCGCACCAATTACTGCCCAAAACATTCCTGTGAATAAGAATTGTTTAGCAATTGTTTTATGATCTAAACTAAAGAAATACCTCGTAATAAACGATGACTGATACTTATCACCATGATGGTCATCATGATGATCGTCATGACCATGACCATGATCGCCATGTCCATGATCAGTAGTTAATCCTTCTTTTGTAATATCTATGTTCGCCATGATGATTAACGTTTAAAATTCGTTATCAGCAATATATTTTTACCAAAATAGGTAGCTGTTGTTCTTAAAATAATAATGTCTCTAAATATACTAAGGGCAA
>CAKZLL010000190.1 GCA_937125475.1 uncultured Saprospiraceae bacterium
GAGGGGCTGGGGGAGGTTAAAAACTTAGAGAATTAATCTTTTTAAAATCGACCACATAAAATCATAAAGAACCAAAACAATTAACTATAAATGTTTTTACAAAAAATAGGAAATCTAAGTAAGTTGCTTCATTAAAACGAAGATTAAAATTAAAATATGAATACTGATTGAATAAGTTAATTGAGAACCAAACCATTTCGATTTTCATGTCTTAATTTTTATAATCATTAATGATTTCATCGCCACCAAACAAATAAAATAAATACAATATTTTTTATATTTAAATATTTTTAATATATTTTTGTAAGTAAATGAAAGAACTAAGGAGATTTTAAGTTTTTTTAATCTTCATTTTCCTTTCATCATTTGTTTAAAGTAAAGTAATGACAGAAAAAAATTTCTCATCAAAAAAAAATTCTTATAGAAATGAAAGCTAGACACATTGTTGCCTCATTATTGTTATTGGCGTGTTTTGCTTTTGACGCCACCGCACAAAAGAATAAGCTACAACGAGCAAACAAAGACTTTGATAAGTATAATTATCAATCAGCCATTCCATTGTATCTAGAAATCCTAGATAAAGCGGATGTAGCAGAAGCCAAAATTAAGTTAGCGGAAAGTTATCGACGTGTAAATAATTGGACAGAAGCAGAATATTGGTATGGTCAAATTGTACATTTACCAGATGCTAAACCTATTTACAGCCTGTATTACGGAAAAGCCTTACAAGCGAATGGCAAGTGTGATTTGGCTAAAGAATGGTTTGAGGAATATGCTCGATTAGAACCAGATGATCTACGTGGTCGTTTATTATCTAAAGCTTGTACAAGGGACGAAATCGAAAAAATGATTAATAAATGTAATGATTGTTACGAGATACAACCCGTTCCAATCAATACTAAATATGATGATTTTGGACCTATGTTTTTTGGTGGAGGTCTTGTCTTTGCATCTGAAAGAGATGATGGAGGTATGATTGAACGTACTTACGAATGGACAGGTTTTCCTTTCTTAGAGTTGTATTTTACGCAAGTAGATACACTTGATAATGAGAATTTTGAATATACTTACGAAAAAGAACCTAAAGAATATCGTGGAAAGGTTAATACTAAATATCACGATGGACCTATTTCTTTTTCAAGAGATGAGCAAACTGTTTTCATTACTCGAAATAATTATTTTGAAGGAGATAGAGGACGTGATGATGAAGGAATTACGCGTTTAAAAATCTTTGTTGGAGATAGAAAAGGCAAAAAATGGGATAATTTAGTCGGATTACCTTTTAATTCTGACGAATATTCTGTTGCGCACCCAACGCTTTCTTCTGATGGAAATACATTGTATTTTTCTTCGGATATGCCAGGCGGTTTTGGTGGAATGGATTTATATTATTCTACAAAAGAAGACGGTAGCTGGGGACCTCCTATCAATTTAGGTCCTAGAATTAATACAGAAGGGCACGAGGTTTTCCCTACTTATCATTATTCTTCTGACAAATTATATTTTGCTTCTGACGGTCAAGTTGGTCTTGGTGGTTTAGATGTTTATTATGTGATTAATCAAGATGGTGTTTGGACACCGCCTTCTAATATTGGCGCACCAATCAATTCAAAATATGATGATCATAGTATCATATTAAATGATGAGGAATCGTTTGGTTATTTCTCTTCTAATAGATCTGGCGGTGCTGGTCGTGATGATATTTATAGCTTTAGAAAAAAAGTCGTAAAGGTTGAATTATTGGTTTATGACCAAATCTCAGGCGATCCTATTCCAGATTCGGATGTATTTATTAGCTGTTCTAAAGAAACACTTTTGACAGGTAGTAATGGTCGAATTGAAATCGAAATGCCTGTTGATAAATGTTGTGATTTCACAGCAAACAAATCGGGATATTTAGAAAAATTAATGAAAAGTTGTACAGAAGGTTATGAACCTGGTACAAAAATGTTCGTTAAAATTCCTCTACTTCGCCCAATGGACTTCAATTTGGCAGGTATTGTATATGATGCAGAAACGAATACACCAATTACTGGTGCAAGAGTAGAATTGATGAATGATTGTGATGAACCTGTCGCAAGTATAATGACTGGCGCAGACGGAGCATATGAATTTACGGATCTAGCGCAAGGATGTTGTTTCACTGTAAGGGCATCAAAAGAGCCTGTTTATATCGCAAAGTCGGAAGGAAATATTTGTACAAAAGGACAGAAAGACTCAAAGAATTTCAAAAAAGACATTCCTTTGATGAGAACTGGAGAAATTCCTATCGCAGTTGTTGATGATCCATTACCAGATGGTGCTCAATATGTTGATATTGATAATGATGGAAAACCAGATGGTATTGATCTAACTGGAGATGGTAAAATAAATACCTATTTGAGTGGTCCAGAAACAGTAGGAGAGGTAGATCCAGGGAATGTTCGTCCGATTGCTTATGTAATCAAACATATTTATTATGATTTTGATAAGTCTTATATTCGTGATGATGCAAGAGGGCCATTAGATACATTGATTATGATGTTGCAAGATAATCCTAATTATATTGTAGAAATTGGCTCGCATACAGATGCTCGCGGATCTAAAAGATATAATGGTAGATTATCTAAAAGAAGAGCAAAAGCCGTAGTGAAATACTTAGTAAGTAGCGGAATTAACTCGGATCAATTGCGCTATGAAGGTTATGGAGAAGATACTCCGACCAATGAATGTGTGGATGAAGTACCTTGTTCAGAGGATCAGCATCAACGAAATAGACGTACCGAATTTAAAATAATAGGAACATTAAATAACGGAATGTTTGACAGTGCGATTAGCTCACAAGCTCCTTTCTATGTCAGAACTGACCCTTGTAAAAATTGTCCATTCTAGGCTTTATTGCCTTTGTGTTAATACACAATAGTTATAATAAAAAAGCAGTACAAGATCTCTTGTGCTGCTTTTTTATTATAAGAATAAGTTATCATTTATTTTTTATAAACAGGAATAGTTATTATTTTGCGATGAATACGAAGTCTTTTTTGAAATTTAATAGATAAACGAAATTTAATTTTAAAAAAACATCTTTCTAAGATATTTTTATGAATAGTGTCTACGCAACACATTGATAATCTGTATCTTAAAACCTTTATTTGCATCAAATTAAATCTTACCTTTGTAGTAAAATAGAGCATTGATCCTTTTTGTTTGGTCGTGCCTCTTTTATTTTTAATTCCCTCATTCAATTAATCATTCTCATTATCAATAAATATGAAAGACATATTAATTAAAAAAGGAGTAGATAGTTCTTTAAAGAAATGGCGTGAAAAGGAAAAAAAAGCCCTTGAATTGCTTCGCATTGTTGGAGAATTACGCTTTGATAAAGCAGTTGAATTAATTTTATTTAGAAGAGATATTTATGATGCAAGACCTAGTGAGTTGATTAATAATCACTTATATGCGATTAATTATCTAGAAAGACCGATTACAATCGAAATGAGTTTATCTTTAGCACAAGAAATTGTTAAACTAGATTTAGCTCCTGCTCGTATTGATATTGGGAAACTTGCCCTAAATTGGGAACTAGAAGATGGATATACACCTGATTTAGGTCAATTTGTTCGTAGAGAATTAACTGGTTTTATTGGTGAAGATAAATCAAGAATTGAATCAACGGATGTTGTTTTATATGGTTTTGGTCGTATTGGTCGTTTGTTAGCCCGTCGTTTAGTCGCTCAAACAGGACGTGGCGAACAACTAAGACTAAAAGCAATAGTTTTGCGTCCGAAGTTTAAAGATTTGAGAAAAGAGGTTGAAAAACGCGCTAACTTATTAAAAACGGATTCTGTTCATGGACAATTCCGAGGCTCTGTCATTATCAATGAAGATGCTACGGAGTTGATTATCAATGGTAATCGTATTAAAATGATTTATGCGGCTAGTCCAGATTTGATTGATTATACAGAATATGGAATCAAAGATGCTATCGTTTTGGATAATACAGGTGTTTGGAGAACAGGGGAAGAGTTGAAAGTTCACCTTAGACCAGGCGTTGAGAAAGTGATGTTAACTGCACCAGCTAAGGGCGCGCCTAATATAGTTTTTGGTGTCAATCAGAAGGAGTTTGATTTTAATGAAGAGAAAATATTTAGTGCTGCTTCTTGTACAACGAATGCTGTTGTTCCAATTCTAAAAATAATGGATGACACTTTTGGTATCAAAAGCGGTCATTTAGAAAGCATTCATTCTTATACAAGTTCTCAAAACTTGTTGGATAACTTTCATAAAAAACCAAGAAGAGGGCGTTCTGCTGCAATGAATATGGTACTCACAACGACAGGAGCTGCTAAAGCTTCATCTGTAGTTTTACCAAGTTTAAAGGGGAAATTAACAGCAAGTGCTGTTCGTATTCCTACGCCAAATGTTTCATTGGCTATTATGAATTTGGAATTGAATGAAGCAACTACCATTGAAAACGTGAATAAAGTAGTCAAAAAAGCTTCTATGTATGGCGATTTAATGGAGCAAATCATGTATTCTAGCAACGAAGATTTTGTGTCTTCGGATGTTATTGGTTCTACAACGCCTTCTGTTTTTGATGCGCCATCTACTTTGATTTCCGCTGATGGAAAACGAGTGACTTTATATGTTTGGTATGATAATGAATATGGATATAGTTGCCAAGTTGTTCGTTTAGCGAAATATGCAGCTAATGTGATTAGACATACTTATTATTAGTAGATATAATTATATTTTTCTTTATGGAAATAAAAATAGGAGGTACTTTTATAGTATCTCCTATTTTTGTTTTAAAATGCTGATTATTAATTGTTTATGTGGTTTTTGTCTTGGTTTTAAAAAATAAGTCATTAATTGTTGTTTTATTAAAAAAATAACAAAGATCCTCAGTTTGTAAATTTAAATTTTCGTCGAAAAAAAACATAATTAACCGAAACTCTCTCTTTGAAATTAGGTATATTTAAAAAAATAACTAGCTTTGTTCCGAATATTTATAATGACCAAAACATAATAAAATGCAATTCAATACCATTTGGATAGTTACTTTTTTGATATGTAGTTGTTTTTCTCTTACCTTATCCGCACAATCTTTTGAGAGAGAATATTTCAATACGCCCACAGAACCAGGGCAGGAAGTTCATGTGGTTTTAGATGATACCAGTGCCTTTTTCGTTGCAGGTACTTACACTACTTCTCAATCTCCAGCCGCTTTAGCAATCACCAAAATTGATACAAACGGCCAAGTCGTTTGGTCTACTCAAGATTTTGATAATACTAGTTATCCTTCTTACGGAAATAGAATCCTATTTGTCGAAAAATCAGGCGATGGACATATTTATGCTATTGTTAGAATTAATTCTAATTTAAAAATATGGAAAGTTGATGCTTTAACAGGAGCGTTTGTCTGGAGAGTGCCAATGACACTACCTGCTATTACTAATACTCATTATATTGGTTTGACCGAAATAGGGAATAATCGCCTATTTTTTAGCTATCGAGACTCTAATGGTGGTACTGTAAATTATTGGGGTGTGTATTATGATAAAAGTACAGGCGCGAAACTCAATGATATTAGATTATATCACGGAATTAATGGCGGATTAACCTACGATGGACAAGGATATATTTATTATGCAGGTGTAGATTCTATTTTTAAAATGCCTGAAGATACGCTTAACATGCCAGTTTGGAAAGCTCCAACTCCTAATGAAATTCGGATTAGAAAAATACATATTGAGCCAACTTTAGGGCAAGTCTATTATTTTGGAACAAAGAAGTTCGGAGAAGGCGGAGCAGGAGAATACGATCCTACAAATGGTAATTTATTGTGGTCGTATTTCTTTACAGGAAATTATTCCGCGAATTATTCGGATATGGAAATGACTAATAATCACATCTATATCACTTGGCAACATACCTATGTAGGAGGTGGAAGCACGCGTGTTTTGACTTCCAAGATTGCCCGAAATACTGGCGCACTTGCTTGGGAGGTCAATCATACTTTTACAGGAAAAACTGGGCGAGCTGCCGCTTATGGCTTGGATTTGGATGAAAACGACAATGTTTATCTCACAGGATATGCTAATGATGCGAATTATGGCCCAGAGGAATGGTTTGTCTTTAAATTGAATGGCTCAAATGGAAATAAAATCTATGAGGTGCTATTGACCGAAGACGAAACTCGACGCGATAAAC
>CAKZLL010000191.1 GCA_937125475.1 uncultured Saprospiraceae bacterium
CGCGCCAATATAATTTCCATAACGCAAATAATCCCATCCTTTAAGTGCATCACCATCAGTTCTTTGCGTATATTCAGGAATAGGTGTTACGCTTTCGGGCGTGTGTTCGGTGCGGATTGTTTGGAATGCAAAAAGGCTAAACCCAACTATCATTAGGAAAAACAAAGTATATTTTTTCATGATTTATTGTCTTTGTTGTATTTATAAAAATCATAGGTGATTGAATATTCCATTTTATAAACAAGAAAAGTAGGTCATTCGTTTGAATTTTCTATTAAAAAGATCAATTCTAATTAAGAGGCTTTTTTAGATAGTAGAAATTTCTGTCCAATTTTTGGATGAATTATAGTACAAGGTTCATTTTGATATTGTGCTGTTACACTGGTATTTATGAAAATTAGCAAGAAGAAAAAAACTTAGTTTTTGTGATTGATTTATCATATTCTTTTTTTTAAATATAAAAATGGATACAAGCGCAAAAATGCAATTATTATTCAATACAAAGGATAGACAAGCGATAGACGAGCCTCCAAAAGCAATATTTTTTCGGAAAACTGAATAGAAAGAAAGGAAAGCCAATTAGAAACGATTAACATTTTTCCAAATCCAACAAAAGGTCAATTGACCTGCGATATTGATAATTATCAGATGAATGAGCGCTATCGTTTTCGGGTATTTGATATGACTGGTCGAAAAACACACAAGGAAATGATTTTTTCTAATCAACAAACCATAAATTTATCTAACTTACCAAAAAGAATGTATATATTTCAAGTTGTAAATAAGAACAATGCCTTGAAAGGTATTGGGAAAATCTTAATTCAATAAAAAGTAAACATGTAGGGCAAAGGCATGCCTTTGCTCCTTTTGCCCTATGGATTATTAATTAATTCTAAAATTCATAAAAGAATGACCCGTATTATTAAAAAATTAAGCATAATTATTTTATTGTTGACCTCTTTTTTGGCGCAAGCCCAGATTAATCAATTCGAATGGGGAACAGAAGTCGGAATAAGTGGATTTGGTGTAACAGTCAATAATAGTAAACTGATTGGGACAGATACGGCTGGAAATGTCTATATTTCCAATACCTTTAATGGCACAACTTTAACAGTAGGAGATACAACTTATACAGGCTTGGGAGGTGCTGCCGTTAAGATGTTTACCGCTAAAATTGATGAAAATGGACACACCGAATGGATGCGGATGACGATAGGTCAAGGAGGTAATGTTCCACAACCAAATGGTTTAATTGTAGACTCAAACGGAGATTGTTATATTGTGGGTAATGCTTTTGGCAATACTATCATTTATGACGGTACAACTATTTCTGGATCAGCGACCAGCTCTAATTTTGCATTAAAAATTAACAGTAATGGAAACCTTGATTGGGGAACTATGATTGCTGGACAATCAACATCTCCTGATATTATGTCGATTGATTTGCACAATAAAGGGCTTCGTATCGGTGGAAATGCAGGCATTTTTTATACCAAACTAGATGCTCAAACAGGCGCTTTATTGTTTCAATATCCAACCTCTTCGCCATTGGATGCTCATCATATTACTACTGATAATCAAGGTAATAACTATATGTTGGATTATGATGGAAATGATCAGCCTTTTGTGATTGGAGGATTTGCTTACACGCCTTTACCGCCTTCATTTGGTGCTGGTATGTCTTCTATGATTGTCAAACAAGACAGTTCAGCGAATACAATGTGGGTGAAGCAATTTGAAACTGAAGATTTTACGATTTTGGGAATGGATGTTGATAATAATGGCTCATTGTACGTGTTGGGAGTGGCATTAGACTCTGTTCAATTAGATTCTAATACCGCGATTAATGACTATGTGCCCAACAATAAAGATTATTTTATCGCGAAATTTGATCAAAACTTGCAAGTGATTTGGTATAAGTTACTAGGTGGAATTGCAGCAAATACGAATAGTCCATGGGGATATGATAGTTTTTTGGAATTAGATCCAGCAGGCAATGCTTATGTCGCGGTTTCTGTATCGAGTAATCAATGGATTGGAAATAGTCAATTGATTGTTCCTAATAATGATGTCACCTCTGCGGTTATGAAACTTGCCCCTAATGGAGATATTGTTTGGGTCAAAAGTGTCAAAGGATATAGTAATGGGCCATTAGGATTGACGATTTCTCCTAAAGGTGTTTTTCTTTATGGTAGCGTAGAAGATGGTTCGGTTATTTTTAATAATAAAACAATTACTGCTGCTACGAATGCGCCTATCGGTTTTGTAACTAGATTGAGCAATTCTTCTGCAACAAACTCTGTAAAAGGTCTCGTTTTTTATGATAGTAATGCTAATGGATCTTTAGATACCTCTGAGGCTGGTATGCCGAATAGGTTAGTCAATTTTAATAATGATTTTTATAAATCTACGGATAATCAAGGATATTTTACGAGTTATTTACCTGAAGGTACTCATACTGTTAGCCCAGGTCTTCCGAAATATTGGGAACATACAACACAGGACACGACCTTTGCCTTCTCTAAGCCTTGGCGCATCTTACCTGGACTTTAATTTGGAACCCCACCTTCATATAAGGTTCAACATTTGGAAGTTTAC
>CAKZLL010000192.1 GCA_937125475.1 uncultured Saprospiraceae bacterium
AAAGATGGAACATTTGGCTCTGATTATTTTAAATATGTTGATGCTATTGCTGTAAAATTGACAAAACAAGAGGAAAATATTCCTTTTCAAGATACTTTATACAAAAAAATTATTCGTGAATTTGACGGAAGTATCTTGACTTCAACAAAAGAAAGTACTTATAAACCAGAAAGTGCCTTTTTGCCTAGATAGGTTTTAAATACTAATTTTTTAATAAAAAGCCTCACTGATTTTAATCATTAGTGAGGCTTTTTAATTCTATTTATTTCTGATCAGCATAAATTAATAATGCCAAAGCCTCATTCGCTGCTCCTTTTTCAATTAAGTCTTTTGCAGCTCTTTCTATCGCCTGCAAATCATTCCCTAATGCTTGAATTGCCACTTTTTCTCCTATTGTATTAATGCTTTTTGTAGTAGGGATTTCAAATAAACCAGCTAAAATTCCTAAATCATTACCCGAAAGAATTTTGCTTTTTTTCGCAATATTAGGCAATTGATCATAGCCTATTACTAATTTAGGAACAGGTTGAAATACTTTGAAAACACCATCTTTGGCTCTCGAATAAAACGCGCGTCCCATTCTTCCAACAACATCTAACGAAATAGGATCAATTTTTCCTTCTTCATCAAAAATATGTTCCGATACATGAATATTAACCACTTCGCAAAACATTAAATTTCCTGCTCCGCCTTGATCGCCCAGTTTCATGACCTTTGTGACTTTACACTCAAAACTGACTGGAGACTCTTTTACACTGAATGGCTTGACCAATTCTGAAGGCATTGGCGTAAGTCCTGATTTTTCAAATTCATTGACATCTGAAGCAAAAGCCACAGCCGAAACCGCCATTTGACGAACAATATCATGGCTAACAATATTAACTACTGCTTCGCCTGTTGCTTCAATATTATGTAAAGTATCTTTCGTTTCATTGTTCGCTACTTTTCGATTAGACGAAAAGATCATAATCGGAGGATTGGAACTAAAAACATTGAAAAAACTATATGGCGCAAGATTGGCTTGACCAGCTTCATTTATTGTACTGACCAACGCAATTGGACGAGGCGCAACACTGCTGACTAACAATTGATGGAGTTGAGCAGTTGGAATTTCTTTTGGTTTGATGATCTTTTTCATAATTGTTGATTCTAGCCTACTGTTTAAATAGTAGGTTTTGTAAGAAGTGACAAATTAACGAAATTTGCATCAAGCAGAATAATCTCTTATATTGATATTCGTCATTAATCATTATTTAAAATAAAACCAATTGAAGAAAAAGGAATGGGTTGAGGAAGCAGCGGCATTGGTCAAAAAAGATTTTGAATTAGAAGGCGCAACAGATTTTCTCACAGAAGAAGAATTGTTATTTGCGCTCGCCGATCATGTTGCTTATATGATGGAGCGAGAATTGGAAACGCTGTTGAGCAATTTGTATAGAATGGACGTACAAGAACGAAAAGTAGCAGCCGCATTATTGCCTGATGCACCAGAACCAGCTAACCTTGGTTTAGCACGCTTAATTCTTGATCGCCAGAAACAAAGAATTGAAACGAAACAAACTTATCAACAAGCTAAAAACTTAGATTGGTTTGATTTTTAGGCTATTCATTTATTCAAAAAGCGGTTTCACTTACTTTGAGTAGTCTTTTTTAGATTTTTCATTATTTTAATAACATGAAAACAAGCATTCTTTTAGCAATTAATAAAAAACATTGAAGTTGAACTTAATGTTCCTTATCGTTTAGATGTTAATTTGGTGGAAGGAGTTTTTGCTGAAATACTTGAAATATCTCACTATTCAGGATTTGATATTCTAGGAGATATTTTTATGCGAGGACGAACATACAATGCGGAAGATCTTCAGAGATGGAAATAGCACAGGCATTTCTACCCATGCTATTTCGGATTATTTCACTTTAACTTGTTTCATTTCATTTCTACCATAAAAAATCGGGAAATACATTTGCTCAATTTTAGCAGGGTTAATTGTAAAATCACCTGTAAATCGCGATTCTAAATTAATCGAAAAATCATATTTTCCAACTGGTAATCGCTCGCAAAAAATAATCACTCGATCTTTAAAATATTCGCGATGCACTTCATAATTGCCCCAAGAGCGGTTTTTATTTTCGTAAGAACAACCTGCTGGAATTGGAATTTCGATCATAAGATAATCAGCCGATTCTTTCACTTCAACAGAAGTCAATAATTTGACTTGTTCATTCTGTTGGAGTTGAATATTTGACTTGGTATGTGTTTTTTTATTTTGATGAAAACGCGTTGTAATTTCAAAAATATCAGTTTTCTTTTTCGGTGCTTTATTTTGAAATTGCTGATAAGCCGTGAAATAAATTGGTTGATTACCACTCTTTTGAATAATCATATCATCATTACTAAATTGAGCTTGAAAACGCTTCTTTTTCACATCAATTAATTGATTATTAATACTCAAAGTCGAATTATTATTGAATCCTTGAGTAGCTAAAACATCAGGTAAAATACGATTTAGAATCTGAGCGGATTCATAAGTATTTCGCCAACCACTATGTTGTCTAGTTTCTAAAAAGTATTGTCGAATGCGTTTACACGTTTCTTCATCGCCTGCATTTTTGTAAATATCATAAGCCAAAAGCGTCAAAGGCACGCTATTATCAAACCAGCGATAGCCTTTATTTCCCCAATATGTTCCACCAAAAATAGTATGTTTTTTAGCACCAGAAAGCGAATCTAATTTATTCGGTAGTTTTGCAAATTGCTGGACTTTAATTTGAATTAATGCCTCATAATCGCTCAATCTTTCCTTTTTAAAATCAGCTAATTTTTGTTCAAAATCGGCTTGAATTTCTTGATCGACAAAGAAATTTAGGATTTGAAATTTAGTTGATTTATTAAAACTATGATAACCGTTAGTGAGATAAGTTAACCCTCTTTGATAACTATTATTAGCTTTTGTATAGCCATTTTTTTGAGCGAGATCTAGTACTTTTACAATATAAACACTGATCCAACCATTCGCTTTTCCATCTTTCCACCAACCCCACGAACCATCATCGTTTTGTGTGTCGATTAGTTTTTTTAGATTCTTGAAGACTAGTTTTTTATCTTTAAATGGCTGATTGACTTGCTGTTGTATTTTTTGTTTCCACAATAAAGCTAATAATTTGCTGGCTAATTGCTCATTACAACCGTAAGGATAAGCTTTCAAATTTTCAATTTCTTCTAAAAGCACCTCCAACAAATCCGTCTGAACCGTTACAGCAACTGGCCCATAATTAGGATCGAAAGATAATTGAAGCGTCGTATCATTTTCTAATAAGAAAAATTGACCTATATTTTCTTTCGTGCCTTTTTCTATCACAGGAATAACACGCTTTTCGCCATCACTAAAATTAGCTGTTTGGAATTCATATTGCAAACACAGACTATCGGTCGGTTCATTAGCAGTAATAGCCATTTTTTCGATAATCGATTCGCTTAATTGATGAGCAGCATTAAAAATAATTTTATCATTTTGTCGAAATGCCGTTGTAATATCGAAAGTATCATTCGTGAAATTCAAGGACTTTCCAACCACTTCAACTTCATCCCCAACCACCAAAAAACGCGGAATAACAATTTGTCCCATCACGGGTTTGTACGATTTTGTTTTATGATTAGCGAAACCAATTCTACCTTTTTGATCCATACCGATCACTTTTGTTTTCCATGTAGTAATATTATCAGGAAACTGCGTTTGAAAAGAAACCTCTCCGTTTTGATCGGTCAATAAATTAGGTTGCCAATACCCATTATCTCTAAAATTAGAGCGGATCATTAGCCCTTGATTATTAATTAATCTTTCATATTCATCGAGATCTACGACGGCGTTAGATCCGTAAATTGATCCAGCTCCTCGGATTGTGATTGGGGCAGAAGCGCTACTTACTCCTGCGACTTTACCGCTTAATACACCAACATTTTCCACTCGGGAAATACTTCCTATTGCATGACTTTTTTTCTGTACGCCATAATCAGTAATTAGGACTTCATCAACATTATTTGCCTCATTCAATTCTATATTAATAGTAGTCATTCCTACTGTTGAAACTGTTCTAGTTTTATAGCCTAGATACGAAACCTCCAACGAATCGCCATCTCGAACGAGTAAGGAATAATTCCCATCTATATCTGTACTAGTACCTATATTTCTATTTTGTACTCGAATATTTACGCCGATTAGACCTGTTTTTCTTCCGTATTCTGTGATTTTCCCTTTTATAATTTTAGGTTCTCCTGAACCAAGCTTGGGGTTTTCTGGAGAATTTTCAGGTGCTAAAGCTTTTGTTAATAATGTTTTTAAAAGTTGAAAATTAGGATCAATTTGATACGTAATTGTTTCATCATTAATGTATTGATGGAAGGTTGTATCGTTTTTTAAAGTGATATTGAGCTTGCTATAAGTTGTATCATTTTTATAGACAAATAAAGTATAATCTCCTTTCGGAAAATGAGTTACTCGATTCCTATAATTATTCTCAACTCGAACAATGCGTTTGTTTTGTGTCCAAACTAAAGCCTTAATTTTTTTTGGATTGAGTACTATTCCATTATACTTTGCTCTTTTTTCAATATTTTTTTCTTGTATGCTCAATTGAATATTAAGTTCATCTATTAATTGATCAATCTCGCTTTGTTTCGTTTTTAGCTCGACGAAACTAGGCGGATAAATGAGTTGTCCGACTTTCATTTTCTGAATCGTTTTTTTGGGAAATTCTTTCTTATCAATGAACCAATGATGTTCATATAATCTAGCTTTATTGTTTTTGACTTTATAAGCATAACCGCCTTCAAAAATAAAATCGGTCTTATATTTTTCTTTTCTAGCAATATGAATTTTTGCACCTTCGGAAAATGGACCAAGGAAAATGTCCCGACCTAAATAACTATTATTATAATGAATATTAGAGGTATTTTGCCAAATGTAAGTATTGGAATTATAATTTCGTTGGAGGACAAGAATGGTTTTATTTAATAGTTTTTGTTCAAAAGTGGTGAAATGTGTTGGCTTGTTTTGATAAGAAATATTTTTATGAAGAGGATGATTTTTATAAGAATTTAGATCAATGGCTAGTTCTAATTTTTGCCCTTTAGTCAACAATACATTTTTAATCGTCCACTCTTTATCTTTGGTTCTTATCTTAATCGTATTATAACCTTCTTGTCCTACAAAACTATAAGGTTTGGTTTCATCTGTTCCACTGAAATAAATCAATTCATTATTACAATAAATCAAATGAATGGCTTGCAATCTTCCATTTTGGCTAATATAAGGCGCAAATTGAGCTATTTTTTCATAAAAAGGATCAGAATCAATGATCCTTTTTTCCATTAAAATCCCTTTTTCAGGAAAACGAACCCGATAGTACAAACTCTGTTTTAAGTTCAGCTTTTTGTACCATTTGGCATTGTAAGGAGTATTAGCATATTCATCTATGCTGTAATATTCATTTTCATAACGACCTTTTAGTTCTTTCGTTTTCTGAAATTTGGTAGAAGAATAGCTGAATATATTTTTTTGCTTAAAAGCATCATTGATCGCAACAGCCGTCAAATTAGTATTTGGAACGGGTTGATTTTTATCATCTGTTACTTTAATTTTTACAGAAACGGATTCGCTCGGAATGATTTTTTTAGGTTGTTCAATTTTAATTTTCAATCGTTCAGAAGAATAATAAGCATTGGCAATCTTATGATGAAGCCCCCCTTTCCAAGAGTAATAATAAATTAGATAAGCAGATTTTTTATGACTGATTTTTTCATGAATTATCAAATTTTTTAATTGAGTTGCGCCACTTTTGACTAGTTTTTTATCAATATATATATAATAAGAAACAGGAATAGCACAGGGATTATTCAAGGAAAATGAAACGGAATCGCGCGTGCGATAACCTCTACAATAAACAGAATTATCAGAAAGATTAACCTCTAATTCATCACTAACACTTTTTCCAAAATTATTTTTCAGGCTAACTTGATAAAGTTCTGCATAGGAATTAATTTGTTTTTTATATGGTAATTTTATTGAAGTAGTATGTTTTGGATTTTTATCATGAATATAATCGCTAAAAGTTTTGGTCAATAAGGCATTAATTGGGGTATTTTTTCCATTTTCCCAATAATCAATATGGAGCTGATTATCTTTCAAATCCATCCTTATATAGTTTGATTGATTATCAATTTCAAAATTTTTTGTTTTAACTTCATAAGCTCCAGAGCTATTGAAAAATTCAGCTTTTAGATAAATCCCTATTTTAGCTTTAGGCAATTTGTCCCACGGAATGACGATTTTAGTAATATTATTACTACTGAGTTGAAAACTTTCTTCCCATAAAAAATCAGGAATGTAGGCGGTTGAAGTATATAGGGATGATAGTTGATTTGTAGACAAAGATATTTTGACTTGCCCATCTGGAATAAACAAATTATTCTGATCCTTTCCTGAAACAGCAACTATAATTTTTTCATGAGGAAGATAAAACTCATGATTGTGTCGAGGCATATCTAAACTATATTTTACTACATCTAATTCATAATCTTCTAGGTGAAATCTTTGCTGAAAATAACAAATTCGCTCTTCGCCCTCCATTGACTTCAATATATATAGATAATAAGATTGATCAATTTTTAATGAATCGCTCAGGACAAAAGAAGTAGTATAATTGCCAGGGCTACTTGGACTAACTTTTATAGTATGAATAGGTTTTACTTTATGTGCAGCATTAGAATACTCTAATCGTCGGTCAAAAAATGCAAAAATCACAGGTTCAGTCAGTGGTTTGGCTTTTTTACTAGCTAGATAAGCTTTGACTTTAACCGTATCTAATGGGCGATATTTCGGCTGACTGATAGAAAGATAACCTTTTCCTTTAGTGTATTTCAACCTGCCAATATTAGGCAATCGGTTCTTTCTTTTAATCCGCCATTTTGCCTTTTTCTTTTTCCACCATTGGCTCAAAGCCATACTTTTCCATCGCTCTTTCCAGTTATCAATATCATCGTCTCGTTCTAGTTCATAAAAAATGGTATCGCCTTGTGCTTCGATAGTGATTAGTCCTTCTTCTTTTCCTGTTTTTAACCGATAATCCTTTGTTTTGTTATTGTATTTAATTTTTTTTCTGCCATACCTAATCTTAGCATTAGCAATGGGTTGAAAAAGAGAATCAATGACATGAAGCACTAAATCTTGATCTTCTTTAATGGGAACAACAAAAATAGATTGTTCAATGTTAAGCTCGATTTTGAGTGCTTCATTTGATGCACTAACATATAGAAAAAAGCCTTGTGGTAATTTTTTTTCGTAAGATTTAGTCGAGAAACTATCAACTAAATCATAGAAATAATAGCTTTCAAAATCCTTTCGGAGTTGATCCATATAAAAATCCTTTGCTTGATTAGCATTGATTTTATAGATAAAAGTTGTTGTATTTAATTTTTTTTGGGCATGAGTTGCTGTTAAAATACTTAGAAAACAGATACAAGATAGGATAGTTTGTTTCATTATAGGTTACTTGTTAGTGTAAGGTAATAATGTTCAGTATGTTCATATAGAGGAGTATATAAGAATAATTGTACTATTCAATATAGGAAAAAGAAGGAATAAGTCCTTGTTGAAATGAGTGAACGTGGAGAAAGAGCAAATAAGAGCGCTATTTTCTATATGGACTTCAATGGAGAATTTTAAAAGATAAATTCTTTTTAGTAAAAAAGAACAATTAAGGATTGATTCGGGCTAGGAAAGTTGATTAGATATAACAATTGTTATACTAATCCATATCTAGAATTTGCATTAATTATCGAAGAGTAAGGAAATAATTCTACGATAATTAATATGAATTTTAGACATGGATTAGTATTATACCTACTTATAGTTTTATTTGGGTTGATAAGCCATTCTTTCTCCTTAGAAAATAATGTTTTGAGCTAGTCAGAGAATTAGATTCTGATAAAAAAGATTAATATCAAAATCAATAGAAATGCTTTATAGTTTTTAATACTATATCTATAATTCTCTTTCTAGGAAATATTTATTTCCTAACCGATTTAATTCCTGTTCGAGTTTCAGATTGGGCGATCTAAAATAATCAATTAAGTTTTTTTCTAACTGAACTAAATTTGCTAGACTTTGACAGTTTTCAATGTTTTTTTCAAATGATTTTTTTTCGCTCTCACTCATGTTATTATTTAAATAACGTTCGATTTTTTCTTGTGTGTCAAACATCTGCTTTAATATTTCTTTTATAGATAATACTTTTTTGATCACACTAAAAAGCCCTCACTTCTTTTTAATGAAGATTTTGATAATCTGCGAAGTTGTTGATTATCAGGTGTTTTTTATATATGTATTATCTAAAATACAAAGTTTCTACTTTCATTAATTCTTTGTATTTCTTATCTAATACACATTTCAATTAAAGATGTGGCATATAAAATCTTTCTTTTGAATTTATACTTTGTTGAAAATACTCGACAGAACTAGCTATGCCTGCGTTTTTCGCCTCGTCTAAACTCAAAATAAATAATTTTATTTATACATCATCCTCAATTCAAATGTGTATAACTTAATTTGTTTTCTTTTGGCAGTATGTTTATTAAAATAAAGCAACATAATAATTCCTATCCTGTTTTTTTAGGTTCATTAACAATTTTGCCAGAATGAATATTTTTTTAATCTAGCGGTGGATTGCCCCGTTGTTTTTTTTAAGAGTTAGAGCAATGGGGCAAGCCCACATTGGACTAAAAGGCAAAAATTGTCAATGAATCTTTTTTTATAAATACTTCTAATTTTGATTGGCAGCAACATATTTAATTCGAGTATTTCCTTTCTCTTATTATATCTCTTATCAAGGGGGATTGTCACCTTGTTATTGATTTTTTTCATAAAAAAAGGAAGATTTATTGAAGAAATAAGCATTTATAGTACAAAAGCAACATTGAAGTGCATTAGCTTCATAAAGAGATTTCGATACTTTTATCATAGTATTTGTTCTTCAATCTCTTATATGTTTCAAATAAAAAATGGCTAATGTTTTTGTCTTCTGAATAATAACTAACTTTATTGTTTCTTAAACTTTTAACTCTTATAAAAGTTAGAAAAGAGATCAGTATCATATGGATTAATTCCTTGCTTTAATATTGATAAAACAAAGACTATGCAAGAAAAGATTTTTATTACAGGAGGAACAGGTTTTTTAGGATCATATATTACTCGAATGCTCGTCAAACGAGGCTTTCAGGTTAGGGCAATGAAGCGAGCTACTAGCCATCTAGATATGTTGAATGATGTCAAAGATCAGATTGAATGGGTCGAAGGAGATATTTTAGATGTGCCTTTTTTAGAAGATGCAATGGAAGGTATTGACAAAGTATATCATGCTGCGGCAATGGTTGCGTTTGATCCGCGTGATCATAAAAGAATGATGAAAATCAATCAAGAAGGAACAGCAAATGTAGTCAATGTAGCTTTGCATCGAAAAGTAAAAAAATTGGCTTTCGTTAGTTCTATCGCAGCGATTGGTAGAAGCTCTCAAACACCTATTGTTCACGAAAAAACTGAATGGGAAACCAGTAAAATCAATTCGCAATATGCCATTAGTAAATACTTAGCAGAACAAGAAGTTTGGCGTGGAACAGCCGAAGGATTGCCAGCCGTTATTATTAATCCGTCGATTATTGTAGGCGCGGGATGTTGGAATGATTCTTCTTGTAAACTTTTTAAGCAAGTCGATGAAGGTTTGAAATTTTATACAACTGGTGCGACGGGTTTTGTGGATGTTCGAGATGTAGCAGATATTTTGATTAAATTAATGGAAAGTAATATTGAAAATCAACGATATATTCTGAATGCAGATAATATCACCTATTTTGATTTCTTTCAATTCTTAGCCAAGTATTTAGAAAAAGAACCACCAAATATTAAAGCAACCTCCTTTCTGAAAGGTATAGTCTGGCGAGTTGAATGGCTTCGTTCGATGATTACAGGTAGCAGACCATTGATCACAAAAGAAACTGCGCGTTCTTCCTCTCATTCTTTTCAATATAAAAATGAAAAAATTAGGAATGAGTTAGATTATCATTTTAGATCGCTCGAAACATCTATTCAGGAAACTGCAAAAGTTTATCAGCAATCAAAAATAGCAAACAAAAACTACGGCGTTTTAGCCGTTTAGATATGAAGTTTTTTAATAAAAAAAATAATAAATCGATTCCTTTTGAGGCGCATGCGGCTATGACCGAGAGCGAAGCTATTGGCAATGCGACAAATGAAGAAACGTATGATGACTTAGGGTTTGGTACAACTTTTAATGCCCAAAGTCGCTTTATCCAACCTGATGGATCTTTTGATGTTGAGCGGCAAGGCGTGGGTTGGCGAGGTGTGAGTGTCTATGAATGGCTAGTCACAACCTCTTGGTTTAATTTTTTTTTGCTAGTTCTTGTCTTTTATATTCTGAGTAATGCGATCTTTGCTGTACTGTTTTTATGTGTTGGAGTTCAGTCACTTTCGGCAGTCCCTGATGGTCATTGGATAGAAGATTTTGCGCATACTTTTTTCTTTAGTGTTCAGACTTTTACGACGGTCGGTTATGGAAGTATGAGTCCGATTAGTTGGGCGGCGAATATCATTGCTGCATTGAATGCGTTGTTCGGTCTGATGAGTTTTGCATTAGGAACAGGATTATTTTTTGCTCGATTTTCGAGACCCAAAGCCTATATCGAATTTAGTGATAATGCATTGATTGCACCTTATCAGCCTCATATTAATGGTTTTATGTTTCGCACGGTTAATCTGCGAAGTAATTTGTTACTTGACTTAGAAGCTAGAATTGTATTAACTTGGCTGGACGAAGAAAAAGGTCGTGCTTTTAGGCAATTTCGAGCACTAGGACTAGAAAGAAAGAAGATTGCAATGTTTCCTTTGAATTGGACTATTGTTCATCCGATTGATGAAAAAAGCCCTTTATATCATAAATCTGCGGAAGATTTAGAAAAAATGGATGTTGAATTTATTATTATGCTCAAGGCTTATGATGATACTTTTGCCCAGCATATTAATGTTGTTCATTCTTATAAATTTCAACAAATGGTGATCGGAGCGAAGTTCGAACGAATGTATCATGTAGATGAAGATGGACGAACTATTTTAGAGATAGATAAGATTAATTGTTTCAAAAGAGTAGCTTTAAATGAAAAGGAAGTTGTCTCTGATGAAAAAGATTTGAAAAGTTCGTCGATGTAAATAAAATATAGAATATCAATGAAAAATTATTTGTCATTAATCAAATTTAGTCATACCATTTTTGCCTTGCCTTTTGCAATGGTTGGCTTTTTTCTGGCGGTTTTTGTCGCACAAAATGGCGTTTTTACAGCTGAGATTGGATTGAAATTAATACTGGTTTTGCTATGTATGATCTTTGCAAGAAGTGCGGCAATGGCATTCAATCGTTATATTGATCGAGATATTGATGCTAAAAACCCTCGAACAGCACAACGCGAAATTCCTGCTGGTCTTATTACACCCAAATCGGCTTTGTTTTTTATAATTGCTAATTGTTTATTATTTATCATCACGACCTATTTTATCAATGTTTTGTGTTTTTATTTATCGCCTATCGCCTTATTGGTCGTACTAGGATATAGTTATACCAAACGATTTACGGCATTGTGCCATTTTGTATTAGGATTAGGTTTATCTCTTGCTCCGATTGGTGCTTATATTGCCGTAACCGCTCAGTTTGAGCTAATTCCTGTTTTGTATTCAATCGTAGTTTTACTTTGGGTGGCTGGCTTTGATATTATCTATGCTTTGCAAGATGAGGATTTTGATAAATCGCTTGAATTGAATTCTATTCCCACTTTTTTAGGTAAAAAGCGTGCGTTACTTTTATCAACTATTTTACATATTATTTGCGCAGTTATCGTCATAATAGCGGCAATTATGGGAAACTTTGGTTGGCTGCATTGGATAGGAGCGATTGCTTTTATTGGATTACTTTTTTATCAACACCTATTAGTTAAGCCTAATGATTTGAGTAAAATCAATTTAGCATTTTTTACAACAAATGGCGTTGCCAGTGTCATTTTTGGTATATTTGTTATCTTAGATTTAGTTATTTAATTGATCCTGTTAAATCAAATGGAATGAGCGAATTAAAAGAAATTGCAAGTGGTAAGTCAGAAGAAGAAATGGAAATTGAAATGCTCGAATTGTGTATTGTGATTTGTAAAGAACATAATGATTTTGAGCAAATTAAGAAAATAGAGGTCGAACTCGTAGAACTTCGAGCAGCATTAGCAACAGTTAACAAAACGGAAGAAGTAGTTGATTAGATGATAAATGAGCATTCAATCTTTGATAATACTAAGATTGAATGCTCATTTTATTAAAAAAATTATTTCAAATTGTCCTTCGTAATATTAATAAATTTTTGCCCATCAAAACGGAACAAACCGCCCGAAAATCCAAACCAATATTGTCCTTTTTTATCCTCTAAAACACTTTGAATACAATTAATTGTAAAACCTAGATTTTCTTTAAAGTTAGTAAATTCTTCACCATCATACCGATAAATACCATGATGTTTAGAGGCAACCCAAATCTGTCCTTTTTGATCTTTATAGATTGGAGAAATAGTATGTCCATAAAGTCCTTCAATATTTCTATACTGAGTAAAAGTCTTGCCATCATAGCGACTTAAACCAGCATTTTCAGAATCAAAGAAAACATGGGGTTCTTCTTTTCGAGAAATTCTGGTATTACTCGTGCCAAACCAAACATTCCCTTCATGATCTTCCACAATGCTTCGAACATTATTATTACAAAGCCCATCTTTTTGAGTGAAATGACGAAAAGATTTCCCATCATATTGACAAGCGCCAAGTCCATCTCTACCAAACCAAATATTCCCTTTTTGGTCTTCCATTATATGCCAAACTAAACTAGTAGAAAACCGATAAGTTGGATTTTCAACATCCGATTCAGGAATAGGAAAACTCGTGAAAACCGAAATATTTCGATTATAACGTACAACACCACGTATCGTTCCGACCCAAATATTATTTTTTCGATCTACGAATATACTCCAAGTACTATTATCGCTTAATCCTTCTTTTTTTGTGAAATTTGTAAACAATTTTCCGTCATACTTAGAAACGCCTTCCGTTGTTGCAAACCAGATATTGCCGTCTTGATCTTCTTCTATTTCATTAATTTGATCTCCTACTAATCCGTCCTTTTTAGAAAAATAAACAAGTGTTTTTCCATCATAGCACGCTACGCCTCTAGATAATGTACCGAACCAAATATTCTCTTTTTTATCTTGATAAATATCTCGAATATATTCGCCTATTTGTTTTTCATAATCCACCCTAGCTTTTGGATTGACAGCATTAAATAATGGCGGGTTTGTCTTATTCTCTTGAAATAAAACATTAATTGGATTGGAGAAATTTGAATGATTTGAGGCTGCATTTTTTTTGGTAGGATTTTGTCCATTACAGGAAATTACCAATAAAAAAGTAAATAATAGTAACGTGAAATAGTAGGAGTTTTTCATTTGTTTAAATTTTTAGAATAAGGAATGATTTAGTTGTATTTCATCATCTTCTTCAAATCTATTAAAAGAATTTTTATCCTAATCGTTTTTATCTTCCTTTAACAACTTATTACCAACAATGAGGATTAAATTTAAGTGAGTGAAGTGTTATTTTGATTTTTTTCATTATTTTTACATCTAAAATTAGTAGAAATAATGCCAAATCAATATCTAAATTACATATCCGACGAACACTTTTTGAATTGTATAAAAAATCTTCATTCAGCTTATACAAATGCAAAAAGCAAATTCACAAAAAAGAAGTTTTATTCTAATAAAGTAGATACATTAAAGTTAACTTTTGATGCGAAATTTAATCAATTGTCTGAGGATCAGCTTATTGTATTTGAGATACAGCGACAGATAGATAAGTCAATTAATAATGCAATCGGAACATTTCATGAGGAAATATTAGGAGGTATTGATGGATATGAAATTGGAAATCGTTCTATTTATGATATAAAAGCCGTTGATATTAGTTAAGATTATACAATGGTTACGAAAATACACAAATTGTTTTATGAAAACAAAAATGTTTTTATGGTTTTTAAAAAAAACTAAGAAATAATGGGAGTAATTCAGTTTTTGTTTTTATAAAAAAACCATCAGATGAGTGCAGTGTTTAATTTATTAATTGAATATCAAGACATAAATTTGATTAAAACTCACCTGATGACTACTTGATTAGAATAGTAAATGCTAAAAACTGAATTACACCCGAAATAACTCAATCCGTTTTTTAACTCAAGACCATAATTTGGAGATTTGTAATATAACATTAGCAGCATTCCATAAAAATCTAATATCTTAGAGCATTCACAACTGACTATAAAACAAATGTTAATGAGGTCAATTTTAACCATTTTTCTACTACTTTGTATCCCTTATTTTGGCTTGACGCAAATTAATCCAGATCAAATTGAAATCATTCGAGATCAATGGGGCGTACCGCATATTTATGCTAAAACTGATGCGGAAGTTGCCTATGGTTTAGCTTGGGCAACAGGCGAGGATGATTTTAAGTCGATGCAAGAAAATCTCTTGAGTGTCAAAGGGCGTTTGGCAGAAGTGAAAGGAATTAAAGGCGCAATCTTTGATTTTTTTGCCTACGCTATTGAATCAAAAGCTTTAGTTGATCGGAAATATGATACCGATATTTCGCCTGAATTTAAAAAAGTACTTGAAGGATATACGGCAGGAGTTAATGCTTATGCAGCAAAACATCCCGAAGAAGTTTTATTAAAAGGTGTTTTTCCTGTTTCAACTAAAGACGTTTTGCAAGGCTATGTTTTGAATTTGACGCTTTTGTCTGGCGCTCACAATTCTATGGCAAAAATTTTTAATCGAAATATCAAACGATACGAAAAACCTGAAGGTTCGAACGGAATTGCGATAAGTAGCAACAAAACCACTGATGGAAAAACCTATCTTGCGGTTAATTCCCATCAGCCACTTGAAGGACCTTTCTCTTGGTATGAAGCGCATGTAGAAAGCGAGGAAGGTTGGAAAATGATTGGTGCGAATTTCCCTGGAGGTGTGTCGCTTTTTGTGGGTGCAACGCCTAATTTGGGGTGGACACATACCGTAAATGCACCAGATTTTTGTGATGTTTATAAATTAGAAATGAACCCCGATGAGAAGTATCAATACAAATTTGATGGAAAATGGGAAACACTCGAAAAACGTGTTTTTAGAACTAAAGTTAAGTTTGGTTTTATTAAATTTCCTTACAAGAGAACGATTTATAAGAGCAAATATGGCTTGACTTTTAAGAATAAAGATGGATTTTATTCGGTGCGTTTTCCTGGAAATATGACAACAGTAAAAGCGGCTGAACAGTGGTTTGAAATGAACAAATCGCAAAATTATACGGAATTTCGGAAAGCATTAGATGTGCAAGGAATTGGTTGTACGAATATCATTTATGCAGATAAAGAAGATAATATTTTTTACATTGGTAATGGTAATTTCCCGTATCGTAATCCAAAATATGATTGGAAAAATGTCTTACCTGGGAATACATCTGAAACACTTTGGGAAGAAAAATTTTATCCTGTCGATAGTCTGGCGTTTATCTTAAACCCGAAAAGCGGTTATGTTTTTAATACCAATAACACACCTTTTAATGCGACTGCACCCAGCGAAAACATTGATTCTAATAGTATTAATTCTACAATGGGTTATTTTAAATATGATAATAATCGAAGCAAACGTTTTGAATATTTAATT
>CAKZLL010000193.1 GCA_937125475.1 uncultured Saprospiraceae bacterium
AATAATAAGAACAAAAACTATTTGAATTTTCACACACGAAAACACACATTGAGACACCATTTTTTAACATTAACTAATGTAACTAAGATTTGAACTAAAAACAAGAACCAATTAATGAAATGCTATTTGAGACATATTATGTAAGACACGAATTTTGCTTCAAGATTATCTGGGAAACGGGCTTTTTGCTCGTTTCCTTTTTTTTGCCTGTTACTCAAAATACATGATAAACGTTAAATCAATCAAATGACTATTTAACGCGCTCAATTGCTGCTTTTCCTATTTCTCTATTGGATTAAAAAACTGATTAGCCTATCTTGTGGATATAAATAATAAGAACAAAAACTATTTGAATTTTCACACACGAAAACACACATTGAGACACCATTTTTTAACATTAACTAAGATTAGATTAAGCTAAAAACAAAAACCATTTAACTAAGCGCTATTTAAAACACTATGTAAGACATAAATTTTTGCTTCAAGATTATCTAGGAAACAGGCTTTTTGCCTGTTTCCTTTTTTATGTGTATTCGTATTAATTTGTTGGTCAACATTTCATTTTATATAGCTGCGGCTAATCGTGATCCTTGATTAATCGCGCGTTTTGCGTCTAATTCTTTTGCTTCATCTGCTCCTCCGATCAAATGAACCGCAATTCCTTTCGATTTTAATGGCTCAAATAATTCGCGTAAAGGCGTTTGTCCAGCGCAAATAATGATATTATCGACTTTTAACACTTCTTTCTTATCTTTCAATAAAACGTGTAAACCTTCATCATCAATTTTTTCATATTGAACATTGGCAACCATTTGCACTTTCTTCATTTTCAAACTTGCTCGATGGATCCAGCCTGTTGTTTTACCCAATCTCGCACCTACTTTTCCTTTACTTCTTTGCAATCAGACAATCTCACGTGGCGAAGGCTCTGGCTCTGGTGTTTGCGGCGCACCTCGTTCTTTCACGTCTTCATCAACCCCCCATTCTTTCAAAAAGGCTTTAAGATCCAAACTCGTAGAAACGCCTTCATGGGCTAAATATTCCGCTACATCAAAACCAATTCCACCCGCTCCAATAATTGCAACAGATTTTCCAACAGGCTTTTTCTTCGCCAAAACATCAATGTAACTCAGCACTTTAGGATGATTAATTCCCTCTAAAGTCAATTGCCTCGGATTAACGCCCGTCGCAATAATCACTTCATCATAACCATTAGTAGAGAGTTTATCCAAATCGGCTCTAGTGTTCAGATGTAAACGAACGCCAGTTTTTTCGATATGATTTTTGAAATAACGAATGGTTTCATAAAATTCCTCTTTCCCTGGAACTTGTTTTGCCATATTAAATTGACCACCAATTTCGCCGCTTGCTTCGTATAAATCAACTTCATGACCGCGCTCTGCGGCAACAGTCGAAGCCGCTAAACCTGCTGGACCTGCTCCAACAACTGCGATTTTTTTCTTCTTCTTAGCTGGTAAATAATTTAATTCCGTCTCGTAACACGCTCTTGGATTAACCAAACAGCTTGATGTTTTTCTTGAAAAAGTATGATCCAAACAAGCTTGATTACAACCAATACAAGTATTAATTTCCTCCGATTTATTGTCAATTGCTTTTTGTACAAAAAACGAATCAGCCAAAAATGGACGCGCCATTGAAATCATATTTGCATGACCATCAACGAGGATTTTTTCAGCTACTTCTGGCGTATTAATTCGGTTAGTTGTCACTAAAGGAATACTGATTTCGCCCATCATTCGCTTTGTGACCCAGCTAAAACCACCTCTAGGAACCATTGTTGCGATAGTCGGTACGCGAGCTTCATGCCAGCCAATTCCTGTATTAATAATCGTCGCGCCAGCTTTTTCAATTTCTTTTGCCAAATGAACTACTTCTTCCCAAGAAGAACCATCATTGACCAAATCCAGCATAGACAAACGATAAATAATAATAAAATTTTTGCCTACTGCTGCGCGAGTTGCTTTAACAATTTCGATAGGAAAACGAATTCGATTTTCGTAGCTTCCGCCCCATTCGTCAGTTCGTTTATTCGTTTTTGCAACGATAAATTGATTGATCAAATAACCTTCAGATCCCATTACTTCAACACCATCATAACCTGCCTCTTGCGCTCGTTTTGCACAATTTGCATAAGCTCGAATGGTTCGTTTCACGCCTCTCCCACTCAAGGCACGCGGCTTAAATGGTGAGATTGGCGATTTGATCGCGGAAGCAGAGACACAAAGTGGATGATAGCCATATCGTCCAGAATGAAGGATTTGCATACAAATCTTACCGCCTTCGGCATGAACTGCGGCTGTTATTTTCTGATGTTTTTTGACTTCTTTTGCATTCGAAAGTTTAGCAGCAAAAGGCCCGACCCAGCCTTCACGATTGGGCGCAATTCCGCCTGTGACGATCAAACCGACTTGACCTTTAGCACGTTCCGCATAGTAAGCGGCCATTTTATCAAATCCGTTTTTTTCTTCTTCTAGTCCTGTATGCATAGATCCCATTAGAACGCGATTTTTCAGCGTGGTAAAACCTAAATCTAATGGTTCGAGGAGTTTTGGAAATGCTTGATTGCTCATTATGTTGGTTTAAATGGTTGTTTCTGTAAAAGATAATTATGTAATATTCAAAATAGAAGGCTTAAAAATATAAAAAATAGTTGAGAGTTGAGAGTTGAGAATTGAAAAATTTCCTCACTGAAAAAAGGCTAATATTTAGATAAGTAAAATAAAATTTCACTTATCTAAATATTAGCCTTTTCATCATAAAATCACACTCACTAACTCCCAACGTTACACTCTTCTCAATTCATCCCCTTGATGAATAGTACCTGCTTTTATTACTTTAGCATTCACACCACGAAGATGCAATTCTTTTCCAATAGGAGAATTTACAAATTGAAGTGCCGCTAATCCAAATCGTTTCCTGAATTTATTACATCCATTATGGGGCTGGTCAGTGATTTGAATAATAGCTGATCCAATTGCCAACTTTGTGCCGTTTGGCAAATTTTCATCAGTCAAATCCATATCCACATATAATTGATCTCCTGCCAATGCCCAACGATCTTTATCTGGAGACAACAAAGCTATCGAACGCACATTCATTATATTGATTTGCATATCTGGATGTGCGCTTCCATCTGCTGTACGGGAGCTTTTTTTATATTGCCAATTATCTCCTACTAAACCAGTTGTTTCGCTAAGTTCCGCTGTATCTAAGACTTCTCTTTCATCTACATTTGGTCGTCGGACGATCCAATCTAGTCGTCCTATTTCTTTAGGTGATTGCTTGATATGATCCAAACCTGCATACAATTCTTCCTTAGTAAGATGTTTCATTTTTAATCAATTTTGATAAGTCGTTAAATATTTTATTAGTGGATTTATTAGGTTTTCTTTATGTAAAACGACTGGCTATTCTGATTTGTTTCAGTTTGTTCTATATTTAATTCTCCGTTCTCAACTTCAGTCACAACCTGTAATTTAAAAGCGTAAGAATAATCTTTTTGTGTCTGTTTAACATATTGATTTCCTGTACTTTCCATATCAATAAGATTTTTTGTATAACCTTTAGGACGGGACAATTATAAATGTAAAAGAGCCATCAACTAATTGCTAGTTGATGGCTCTCTTTATTCAATCATTCGATCATAATAGTTTAATTATGATACTCAACCAATGTTTCAATTGGCTCTCTTACTATTCGACCAAAAGTCAATCCACGCTCATTTAACACTTCTTCCAAAGCTGCCCTAAAATAAAAAGCAACTGAACCTAGAAAGTGAATTGGTAAGTTTTGAACATTATCATACTTCATAATTTGCGTATCTGCAAAAGAAGCGAACTCTTTTTTTACTAAATTAAAAATAAAAGGATGATCCAAATGCTTACTCATAAACTTCGTAAATTGCGCCATATAACGGCTTGGCAATTCTGATTTATATACATTATGAAAAATGACCTCTTTATTCATCTGATATTCTTCCCGAAAAGCCGTTTCGATATCCTTCGGCATTTCCCTATAAAAATATTTTCGCACCAAACGACGACCTAAACTCGCTCCTGCCCCTTCATCTCCAAGCATAAAACCTAAAGATGGAACATTATCCGTAATATTCTCGCCATCATAAGCACAAGAATTAGATCCTGTCCCTAAAATACATGCAACTCCTGGTTCTTTACCACACAAAGCTCTAGCCGCACCTAACAAATCATGATCAACAAAAATTGTCGCTTTTGGAAAGGTCGCAGTAAACGCATTTTCTACCAATGCAACACTATTCGGAGTGGAACAACCCGAACCATAAAAAAAAACATCGCTCACTGTTTCAACAGGAACTCCTAATTGTGGAATGAGTAATTTTTGCATACTCTCTACCATTTTTTCTGTTGAGAAATAATGAGGATTATATCCTATGGTAGATGCTTTTGTAATCTCATTTGCACTTTTCACCAACCGCCAGCTTGTTTTGGTCGAACCACTATCTGCTATTAATTGCATTTTATTACTTTTAAGCTTTATTAGGTTTTATTCAAAAAAATGAACTCAACATCAAATGAACTAATTTTCATTACCCAAAGAAAAAAGAAAAAGGATGATGTCTTTAAAATAACATATCCTTTATTTTTTGTTCATTAAATTATACTAAAGTGAAGCAAATTTACCGCGTTAATTTTAAAAAACGATGGTTTTCTTTATCAAATCCCTTTTTTACTTTTTTTTAAAAAAAAACTATTTTATAAATCTCTTATTATAATGTCTATTTCTTGATTAGCTTTGCATCAACAAAATATCCTTTAATAAACTGATTATCAATATTTTTTAACATTTATAATATTTTTATATGCCTTTATATTTTATTTATTTCAAATAGAAAATAAAATAAAACTTAATTGAACAAATATATTTTTTTCTATTTATTAAATGATTTTTTTATTTAAACATCATCTTTTTCAAATAGAATTTGTTATTATCCTATAATCAATTTAAAAATGAAAGTGAATTTTCACAAGAACAGGTTTCAAATAATTATTCGTGTTTAATAATTTTCATAACATCATTCTCAATTTCTTTTATGATTTTTGCAAAACACTTTAGAAGTAATGAACTTTCATTACACTGTTTTTTATTAAAAAATTAGTCAAATTTAATGCTAATAAGCATCATTATATACTTACAATATTAAAAATAACTATAACAATTCAATAGAATGAGTATTTCTCAAAATAGTCAAATAAACAAAAATCTTAACCTTTGGTTACCTATTCTTTTTGCCTTAATATTGGCAGTAGGAATGTCTTTAGGATATAGTTTAAAAAGCACCCCAAGTAGTGGATTTTCTGGAAGTAATGAAGGCTCTGCCAAAAGGGTAGATGAATTAATTCGGTACATTGAGGCAAAATATGTCGATACTGTCGATACTAAAATCCTAGTAGACAAAGCAATCGAAAGTATTTTAAAAGAACTCGATCCGCATTCTAATTACATTCCACCAGAATATTTAGCAGCAGTAAATGAAGATTTGGAAGGTAATTTTGAAGGTGTTGGTATTCAATTTGTCATCAAAGACGATACAATTTACGTTGTTTCTGCTATTGAAGGTGGACCTTCTAAGAAAGCAGGCGTTCGTTCTGGTGATAAAATTATTTATATAGGGGATTCTCTTGTTGCTGGTAATGCTACCAATTCGAATGGCGTTGTCCAGAAACTAAAAGGCAAAAAAGGAACAACCGTCAATATAAAAGTCAAACGCTCAGGACAAAAAGAATTACTGACTTTCAAAATTACCCGAGATAAAATTCCTATCTATAGTGTAGATGCAAGTTACATGCTTGATAAAAATACAGGTTATATTAAAATTAGTCGATTTAGCGCAACAACTCACAAGGAATTTATTGAAAAAGTAAAAAAATTAGAAGAAAAAGGATTAAAAAATATTGTCATTGACTTACGTCAAAATCCTGGAGGTTATCTTCATGCAGCTACTAAAATCTTAGATCAATTGTTTAATGATGAAGCGCTTTTGGTTTATACAGAAGGGCTAAATTATGACAAAACAGATTATAAAGCGAAGAAACACAGTTTTTTCAAATTGGATCAAGTCGCGTTATTGATAGATGAAGGCTCTGCTTCTGCTAGTGAAATTATGGCTGGAGCTGTTCAAGATTGGGATCGAGGCGCAATTATTGGTCGTCGTTCTTTTGGAAAAGGATTAGTCCAAGAACAATACAGATTGAGTAATGGTGGGGCTTTACGCTTAACCATTGCACGATATTTCACGCCTTCTGGACGCTCAATCCAAAAGCCTTACGAAGATCGCAAATCATATAATGATGAAATGTATAATCGCTCAGAATCAGGTGAATTGTCAAGTAAAGATAGTATTCAGATTGGAGATACCACGAAGTATCACACCAATCAAGGACGAGTAGTTTATGGCGGAGGAGGTATTATGCCTGACTTTTTTGTTCCAATTAATCCTGTAATGAATAATAAATTTTATGGTCAAAGTGTCCCATATGTTGCGCCTTTTGTTTATACACATTTGGATGCTCATAGAGAAGATTATCGTCGATTTGAAACGATTAGCCAATTTAAAAAGGATATGATTGTCTCCGATCAACTCTTAAAAAGTTTTCTGAAATATCTTAAAAAAGAAGGCGTAAAACTGGACACAGAGTTATATAATCAATCTAAAAGTGAGCTTGCAAAACAGATCAAAGCCCACTTAGCCAAACAATATTTTTCTAATAATGGCTATTATGAAATCATTAATCACAATGATGATATGATCAAGAAAGCATTGAAAGAATTTAAAGTTAATAGCATCAAAAAATAAAGGTTCATTGACAATTTTTGCCTTTTAGTCCAATGTCGGCTTGCCCCATTGCTCTAACTCTTTAAAAAACAACGGGGCAAGCCACCGCTGGATTAAAAAAATATTCATTCTGGCAAAATTGTTAATGAACCAAAATAAATTAAAAAAAGATTGCTGTAATTGTTAAATTGTTGCATACCAAACATTTACAACCAAATTAGGATAACAATCCAACAATTACAGCAATCCTAACAATTAATTCAACTTACTCCATAATAAAAAATAAGATTTAATTGTTTTTAATCTATCATATACATTATGTTTAATGATTAAACAAGCTTATTTAGTTTTTAGAACACTTCACTCCTAACCATAAACCCAATAAAATAATAGCATAAATGAAGATGAAAATCTGTTGCATCATACTGTCTTTATTCCTTTGCCAAAGCTCTCTTTCGGCACAAGGCTTCGGATTCATCAAAACCCTCAAAGCTGTTAATGCCTTAAAAACAGCACAAAAATATATTAATAAAAGTGATTTTGAAACAGCGAAAATTCATTTAAAAAGAACTATTCGCATCAAGAAAAACTTTGCGGTCGCTCATCGAGAATTAGGCAAAGTATATTTAATGTTAAAGGAGTATGAAAATGCAATTTCCGCTTACGAGAAATCATTTGATCTAAATCCACGTTTATCTCGAGCTGCTTATTATGAATGTGGAGAAGCCCATTTTCGATTAGGCGATTTTGATACCGCTGCCAAATTATTCAAAAAGTACGAAAGTCTTAAAGATACCCGATATACTAATAAAAAACGAGAATCCGAATTAGAAACAACTCATGATGCAAGCGCCAAACTTCGCCGTCAAAACTATAAATTTGCTCAAGAAGCCATCAAAAACCCAACTTCTGATCATCCTTTAAATCTTGGAGGAACAGTCAATTCTACTTATGATGAATATTTGCCAAGTATGGCAAGTAATGGAGATATTTTAGTTTTTACTTCCGAAAAAACGTATTCAGCCGTCGATATGCCAACAGGCGAGAACATCTTTATTGTAAAAAAAGATTTAGGCGCGTGGCTAGATCCTATCGGAATTAGTCCGCTCATCAATTCTCCTGTCAATGAAGGCATGGCAAAATTTGCAGCGGATGAACGTTATATGTATTTTGCTGCTTGCGAAAGAGAGGATTCTAAAGGCGGTTGTGATATTTACAAAGCGACACTCGACCAATATAAAATCAGTAAAGTTCGACCGCTAGAAGGCGAGTTAAATTCTGAATTTTGGGATTCTCAACCTGCTATTACTTGTGATGGTCAAACGATTTATTTTAGTAGTAGCCGAGAAGGCGGTTATGGCGGTGCAGATATTTGGGTGAGTTACCTTCGACCTGATGGTGCATGGAGTCCTGCACAAAATCTAGGTCCAGATATTAATACCGCAGGTGATGAAGAAGCGCCTTATGTTGCTCCCGATGGTCAAACGCTCTACTTTGCGTCAACAGGATTGCCAGGAATGGGCGATGGGGATTTATTTATAACAAAACAAGTCAAAAAAGACGATAAATATGTTTGGGGCAAACCTGTGAACTTGGGGTATCCTATCAATTCTACTTTTCAAGAAGTAGGTATTTATCTCAAGCCAGATGGATATACTGCTTATTTTGCCTCAGGTCGTTTGGGTGGTTTTGGCGGTTTGGATGTGTATGAAGTAGAACTCAATGAAGAGTTTCAGCCAAATGAAATGGTTTTGGTTCAAGGGCAAGTTACTGATAATTTGACAGGTGAACCGTTGGATAGAACTGAGGTTGAAATTATCCGCGAAGACAGGAAATGGGAATTAATCACAGATGAAGAAGGGCGGTATTTTTTATGTTTAAGGTCGTCTCAAGCTTATGCTTTTACCGTTGCAGTTGCTAATTATGAATATTTTAGTGAAGCTGCTTTTCTACCTCAACAAGATAATAGTATTCCTTTTTCTTTTGATATTTCATTAATTCCAAATAATATTCCTATCCGAGAGGAGGAAGTGTCTGAATTGGCTGAAATTAAAATGAATTTCTATTTCGATTTTGACGATTTCTCGTTAAATACTAAAACTCGTAATCAGTTGCAAAAATTGATCGTTCGGCTAGCCAAAGAACCTAATTGGGAAGTCGAAGTTATTGGTTACGCTGATAATATTGGCTCTACGGCTTATAATCAATTGCTTTCTGAAAAACGAGCGCAATCTATCGTGACTTATTTAACAGATGAAGGCATAAAAGTCTCTAATGTGCGGCAAGAAGGACGCGGTGCAAGTTCAGCAAGTAGCCTTAGTATATCTGGTACAAGTCAAAAAGATCGACGTGTGGAAGTAATTTTAAGAAAATAATTTGGCACTCTGAAAATTATTGTAAAATCGAACAATCTTATTATTTTTTCAAGATTTTGCCGAAGGGGGCAGGTGTCAGGAGTGAGGGGCAGATCAACAAACTATGCGAATTAAGAGTTAAAAATAATCAATACATCTTGATTATTAAACATTTATAAATTACAAATAAACTTAAATCGTATAAAGGAGTAATAGTTTTAGGTTCATTGACAATTTTGCCAAAGATAGGAGGCACTTTGAAAGTGCCTCCTATCTAACCTTTGATTTTCAAACAATTATACATTTGTTTGAATTGATAAAATTCAGTTCTGGCAAAAATTGTCAAAGAACTTAGTCTTATATCAAAAAGGCTTAAATCAACTAATTCATATTAAAAATAGCTTTTCTAATTGTCACATTATAAAAATGACAATTCCTATTGTATTGACAATGATTCTCAATGCTCAATTTTCAATCAAAAAACAATATAGTTTACACCTTAACCGCTGATTATCTAGGTTTTATAAACTATTCATTTTTTCATAGTTTACTTTTTCATTTTATTTAAAAAAATAGAGCCTAAAACACAACACTCATTAAAAATACTAGTTATTAATAAGTAACTTAGCACAATCAAACGTTATATAGTTTTATAAAAATCAACCATTCTTTACATTATATTAAAATAGTCATGGAAACAACGTTAGCAAAAGATCAAATATTAAACGGAGGCGAATTTATTGTTCAAACATCTAATTATGAAACGGTCTTCATCCCTGAAGATATGGACGAAGAACAGCAAATGATTCGGGAAATGTGCCACGAATTTGTAACTGGCGAAGTTCAACCGAAACAAGATAAAATTGCTAATCAAGTTTCACTTTTGGAACAAGCTGGCGAGCTTGGATTACTCAGCGCACATATTCCTACCACTTATGGTGGAATGGAGATGAACACAAATTCTGTTACATTAATCACCGAAATGCTTGGTGGTGGCGGTGGATCTTTTTCGACTTCTTTTGCCGCACATACAGGCATAGGAATGTTGCCTATCTTGTATTTTGGTACAGAAGCTCAAAAAGAAAAATACTTACCTCGTTTGAGTATGGGCGAATTAAAAGCCTCTTATTGTTTGACTGAACCAAGTTCTGGTTCGGATGCTTTAGCTGCAAAAACACGAGCGGATTTGTCAGAAGATGGTAAGCATTATATCCTTAATGGGCAAAAAATGTGGATCACCAACGCTGGTTTTGCAGATGTTTTTATTGTTTTTGCAAAAATAGACGGCGATAAATTCACAGGTTTTATAGTAGATAAAGGAGCAGAAGGCATGACCTTAGGCGCAGAAGAAGATAAATTAGGTATCAAAGGTTCTTCTACTCGTCAAGTCTTTTTTGAGAATACCAAAGTGCCTGTCGAAAACCTTCTTGGAGAAATCGGCAAAGGGCATTTAATTGCTTTTAATGTCCTGAATGTTGGGCGTTTTAAGCTAGGCGCAATGTGTATGGGCGGCAATAAAGTATCATTAAGTAGGTCGATACAATATGCAAAAGAGCGCAAACAATTCAAAACAGCGATTGCTAATTTTGGCGCAATTCAATATAAATTGGCAGAAATTGCCATTCGAAATTATGTATTAGAATCAAGTGTTTATCGTGTTTCAGATTTGCTAGGAGATATGAAAACCAAATTCATTAATGATGGTCTTTCGTTTTCGGATGCAATGATGAAATCTGCCGAGGAATATGCTATCGAATGCGCTATTATTAAAGTATATGGCTCAGAAGTAGCGGATTATGCAGCGGATGAAACGGTGCAAATACATGGTGGTTTAGGCTTCTCAGAAGAACTTGCAGCCGCACGAGCTTATCGCGATACGCGGATCAATCGTATTTATGAAGGTACGAACGAAATCAATCGAATGCTTTCGGTTAATATGATTTTACGAAAAGTGAAAGCAGGTCAACTCGATTTACTGACTTCCGTTTCAGCTATTCAAAAAGAGTTAGCTTCGCCAATCAATTCTACAATAGCAGAAGGTACTTATGGTAAGGAAATTCAAGCCGTTGCTTCATTCAAAAAAGCGTTATTGCTCGTTTTAGGTGCAGCAATAAAAGCACAAATGGACAAAAAACTGAATTTGCGCCACGAACAAATGATTGTAATGAATATAGCCGATATGATCGTCGATGTATTCAATGCAGAATCTACCTTATTCCGTTTACAGAAACTTTCTAAGACAAAATCGACAGCAGATCTTAGTGTTGAACAAGCCATTTTACAGGTATATTTTCAAGATGCTAATGACAGAATTGCAAAAAATGCAAAAGATGCGCTTCACTCGTTTATAAGTGATGATACGCTCAAAGTACTATTAAAAGGCGTTAAACGTTTTACAAATTATGATGGTATAAATGTATCAGCGGCTCGTAAAAAAATCGCATTGAAGCTAATTAGTGAATAATTTGTTTCCATTTTATTTCACTAAAATTTTAGTTGAAGATAGAATTTTAGTTAAAAAAAAGGCGTTACCTATCAAGGTAATGCTTTTTTTTTACAAAAAAACCACTTTCAGACTGGCACACTTTACATAAAAACATCATTTAAAAGCATACTTTTAATTGTCAATATTGATTTATATTTGACTTACATTACTAAATATAATAACTTTATATTAATTTTTAGTACATGTCTAATGCAGTGTTTCAAAAATTATTTAATCAATTCCACCGCTACTTTAGCGCGGTGATTTGTATCGGTTATAATAACTCGACTTTAGTCGAACATACTGATAATGTGGCGGTTAAAACCGCAATCTTAGTCCATCTTAGGTCACCGCGCTAAAGCAGCGGTGCAATTGAAAATTATTGAAACATTGTACTAATTAATTCAATAATATTTTATAGCTTTTCTAAAAACATGAATTAAAACTAACTATTTCAATCAAATTCTTCATTTACTAAAAACAAAATGGATAAAATGAAAAGTCGCATCATTTTAATCACACTACTATTCATTGTTTCTTTCGCACAAGCGCAAGACGAACCCTTTTTTACAGGGTTGGAGTTCAATGAAAAATATGATACCGTTTTGGCGGTACCTATGATGACTGCTCGCAGTTATTCTTCGATGCCTAGCAGTGCTTCAGTAAAAAAATATTGCCCGATACCTAAAAGTCAAGGTAGTCAAGGCTCTTGCGTTGGCTGGTCAAGTACCTATGCCGCTCGTACGATTTTGTATGCTAAGAAAAAAGGCTGGACAAATCCTTATTCTATTACCGCGAAAGCATTTTCTCCATCTTATACTTATAATCAAATCAAATTAGGTTCTGATTGTAGCCAAGGTAGTTATATCAGTTCTGCCATGTCTTTGCTAAAAACACAAGGTGCTCCGCTATTAGTAGAACATCCATATGTTTGTAATCAAGCCGTTTCTTCTAGTGATAAACAGAAGGCAGGCAAGTTCAAAATTAGAACTTATCACCGATTATCTTTCGATAAAAGTAATAAAAAACAAACACTCAAAAATATTAAAAAAGCGCTTTCTAATCATAATCCTGTTGTGATTGGAATGTCAATTTATGCTTCTTTTTCTTATGCAAAAGGAGTTTGGAATGGTACACAAGATAGTTATCGTGGTGGTCATGCTATGACGATTGTTGGATATAATGATAATAAATATGGCGGTTCATTTGAAATAATGAATAGCTGGGGACGTAATTGGGGCAATGATGGTTTTATCTGGATTAGATATACAGATATGCTCAAAAATTGCGAAGAATATTATGAAATGGTAGGATATGCAGCCGCGCCTACACCTCCAAAACCAAAGCCCAACGATCCAACACCAAAGCCTGTTTCTAAATTTGATTTGAATGGTTCTTTCAAATTGGTAAAAGCGGATAATACAACGATGTATGCCAAATTAAGCCAAAATGCTACCCGTGATTTTAATATTGTGAAACGAAACAATCAAAAAACACAAAGCACGTATGTATTAAACAAATCTCAACGTTCTGGCACGGAGTTTAGAATTTATATTTCTAATAATGAACCTGCTTATGTTTATCTTTTAGGTTATGGTTCAAAATCAGGAAAAGTCAGTCCTATTTATCCTTTTGAGGGGTTTAGTGCTTATTTAGGCTATAAAAAAAGTAATGTTGCCATTCCTAATGAAGATTATTACATTGCATTAGACAACAAAGTAGGCAAAGATTTTTTATGTGTTTTATATTCAAAAAAACCATTAAATATTAAAAAAATCGCGGCTAAAATTCAAGCACAAAGCGGCGCATTTAATGATCGAGTAAAGAAAGTATTAGGCTATAAAATAGTCAATGGCAACGACGTTCAATTTGATAAATATAAAATTAAATTCAAAGCTAAAACTAAAGGAAAAAGTATTGTTCCTGTTATTTTAGAATTTAATCATATTTAAAAATAATCGTCGATTGATAATGAATAATTAATGATGTTTAGAGACTATTTTTTATTCATTATCAATCGTTTTTGTACTTATTTTTTAATAGGTTAGTAGTATTAGAAAGCTTATTTTTTAATTTTGTTATAAAAAATAATAACTTTTAACAATAAGAACCCCGTAAAAACGTCTTATTTTATATACAAAAACTAAATCTCGCAAACAGGAGCTATCAAGTATTAACATAAGAATCATCCACTATTTTTCAATTTATTATTATGAAACAAGTCTTTTTTTGCTTATTCACTCTCTTACTAGCCTTTAGCAGTTCGGCTCAAGAGTGCGACAATAAAATAAAATCAGTCACTTTATTAAATAATTATTCTTACGCCCTTCCATACAATACAAAAGATGCGAATTGGGTAACGGATATGAACCAAAAGATGATTGATAAAATTTGGGATTTATACAATGAAGGATCAAGCATCAAACAAATTGAAACACAAAACGATGGAGATTATGTCATCTTATGGGGAAGAAATCAAGCACAATGGTCTGGTATTCCTGAACAATTATCTAATAAAATATTAGACCTTAACAAAAAAGGACGCAAAATCAAAAATATTGCTCTAAATGACAATGATGATTTTCTCATTTTATGGGATAAAAATGAAGTGCTATGGACAGACGGTGTACCACAAGGATTAATTAATAAAATCAATGAATTGAGGAAAAAAGGTCAAGAGATTAAGCAAATTGTTTTGACAACCAATAATGATTATATCATTCGCTGGGGCAGAAATCAAGCTAAATGGACTAGATCTATGCCTGATGCATTAGGAGATAAAATATTGGAACTCAATGAAAATGGTAATCGAATTGATTTTATTGAATTAGCCGATAATAATGAATTTGTTATTATTTGGGATGATAATCATTCTTTTTACTCTGCTGGGATACACTCTAAATTAAAAAAGAAACTACGTCAATTAAGCTGTTATCAAGAAGATCATGTTGCAATAGCAAAGCCAACAATTACTTGGGGATATCCGAACAAAAGCATTGTTCATGTAACAGAAAAACTACAAAATATGACAGCTTGTATCAAATCGGATGGCGATATAGATGAAGTTAAGTTATATATAAACGATGTACTTCATGAAAATAAGAGAGATTTCATTATTAAGAAAAAAAATAATGATGATTGCACGATTGATTTTAATAAAAATATTTATCTGGAAGAAGGAGAAAATAAGCTTAAAATTATAGCAACGAATCAAGGTGGTTCGACAACTTCCTACACGAGAAGAATCAAAGTTAGGAAAAAAGCAGTCGTTGTTAATGACCCGCCTCCTGTAATGGCGAATGATCGAGTAGCATTAATTATTGGAAATGCTAATTATCAAGATGCTAATGCTAAGTTAAAAAATCCAAAAAATGATGCTGATGCGATGGAAAAGAGATTAGAATCATTAGGATTTAAAGTCATTAAGGCAACCGATGCTACTCAAGCTATTATGAAATCTAAAATTCGTGAATTTGGACGTGAATTAAAAAATAATAAGGTTGGATTATTCTATTATGCTGGTCATGGTTTCCAAATTGATGGCACGAATTATCTTGTTCCAATTGATGCACAAGTAGAAGATAAAGCCGATGCAGAAGATGCTTGTGTTTCTATTAATTTCTTGCTTGGAAAAATGGAAATTTCAGGTACTGAAACAAATTTAGTTGTTTTGGATGCTTGTAGAAATAATCCGTTCAGAAGTTGGTCAAGAAGTAGTAATAGTGGTGGTTTATCTTCTTTAGAAAGACAGCCAATTGGTAGTGTTATTGCTTTTGCGACTCAGCCAGGAAACGTTGCAGCAGATGGAGAAGGTTCTAATGGTTTATATACTTCTGCATGGTTGAAACACTTGAAAAAAGGTGCTAATATTTATGAAGTATTAACCAATATCAACAAATCAGTTTCTACTAATTCAAGCGAAAAACAAATTCCTTGGTTCAATTCCTCTCTCCAAGGTATGTTTGTTTTTTAATGGAGAGTTGAGAATTGAAAGTTGATAATGAACGAGTTAGCGTAGGTTTTAATGGAGAGTTGAGAATTGAAAGTTGATAATGAACGAGTTAGCGCAGGTTTTAATGGAGAGTTGAGAATTGAAAGTTGATAATGAACGAGTTAGCGCAGGTTTTAATGGAGAGTTGAGAATTGAAAGTTGATAATGAACGAGTTAGCG
>CAKZLL010000194.1 GCA_937125475.1 uncultured Saprospiraceae bacterium
TGGAGGGGTTAGGGGAGGTTAAAAGCTTAGAATAAAAAAGATATTATTAATCATCACATAAAATCATAAAGAACCAAGTTTTTTTAAGAAAAGAAAATAGAAATTTTTGAAAGATAGAATTTATATTGAAGGATTGCTTCAACACGACAAAGAAGTATTGGAAAAAATTTATAAAAACTTTTCTAATCGAATCGAAAGTCATATTATAAAAAATGGTGGTACTGTCGAAGATGCTAAAGATGTATTTCAAGATGCTTTAATGGTCATTTATAATAAATCGCAGCAGAAAGACTTTCAATTGACTAGTCAGTTTTATACCTATTTATTTGGCATTGCTCGATTTATTTGGATTAGAAAAAACCAAAAAAAATCTAATAACACCTCTCAATTAACCAATGAAGATATTTATAAATTAGATACGGATATTGAAGCCGATTTGATAGCGCAAGAACGGCACAATATTTACAGAAGTAATTTTAAAAAGTTCGGGGAACAGTGTCAAAAATTGCTCGAACTTTTTTATGCTCGAAAAAGTATGGAAGAAATTGCACAAATTATAGGGTTCAAAAATGGGCATACAGCTAGAAACCGTAAATATCGTTGTCAGAAGAAACTAGAGCAAATGATTCGGTCAGATGCACGGTATAAGGAATTATCTGGACGGTAAAAAAGTTGAAAATACGTATATTTAAGATAATAAGAGCTATTGAAAACGGATTAAGATGTCAAATAATATTGAGCGTTACCTTAATGAGGAGATGAGCATTAACGAGCAAGAGGTTTGTGAAAAAAAAATTAAGCACGATGCTGAACTTTCTGAAAAAGTTGAATTACAGAGAGATATAATGGAATATATCCAATCTGGTAAAATGAAACTCGGAAAACAACTTGATGTATTGGGAGGTCAATATTTTATAGAAAAGAAAACAGCTACTTCTTTTAATAGGATTTGGTTAGTTTTATCTGCCTTTGTATTAATCGGAGCTTTGATTTGGTTATTGCAAGGAAAAGAAAATAAATCAACTGACAAACCTGCTGAATCTGTTGAAAAAAATACTACGGTTACTCCGCCTTCTACGCTCCCAAAAGATGAATCAACAAGTGTTGAACCTAATGAAGCCTCGCCTTCAGTTGAACCTAATGAGGTAAAGAAACCAGAAGAAAAAACTCAGACGGTTAAAGAAAAACAACCTATTGCGAGTATCAATAAAGCAGATTATAAACCTAATCCGTTGTTAGAAAACTTATTAAAAGAAACCGTGAGAGCTGGTGCTGTAACTAACATAGAAATAGTTCCTAAGAGTAAAATAGTCAAAAAAAATAAGACAATTCCATTAAAAATTAGTGGAAATACAACGGCAAGAACGCCTTATCAGATCATTATTTACTCTAATAAAATATCTGATTTTGAAAGAGATTATCATCTATTTGATCAACCAGTATTAGGAACAGAAAAAGAAGGCGTTTATTATTTTAATTATAAAGCAAACCTTTCTTTAAAAAAGGGTTTATATTATTTAATATTGAAACAGCAAACAAGCAGTGAAGTATTGTATATTTCGAAATTCAGTGTCGAATAAATGAATCACTTATTATCAATAATTTAAACAATGCCTTTTACTTTTTCCCATCCTGCTATCATTTTACCTTTTCAAAAATTGAATACTCGTTATCTTTCAATGACAGGATTAATAATAGGAAGCCTTGCACCTGATTTCGAGTATTTCATTCGTATGAAAATGATGGGGCATTGTAGTCATACTGCTTTAGGGGTTTGGGTGCTGGACTTGCCAATTGCGTTTATTGTCGCTTTTTTATTTCATCAAATTGTCAAAAAGCCATTCATTAATCATTTGCCTTCTTATGCACGTACTAGATTAGAAACACTTCGATCGTTTGATTTTTGGAATTACTTCAAATCTAATTGGTGGATTTTCTTATATTCAGCAATTATTGGTATTTATTCCCATATTCTTTGGGATGATTTTACACATGAAACAGGCTATTTTGTTCAGCAATTTCCTTTTCTACAAGCTCATATTTCGATGGAAATATTAGGAAAACAACCGCCAGTTTATTGGCTTTTGCAACAAGGAAGTACATTAATAGGCGGTTTATTCGTAGCTTATTTTTTTCATCAACAACCTAAAACCTCTGTTCCAATACAAAAAATAAATTGGAAATATTGGTTGTTTTTTATTGCTATAGTAGCAACTATTTTTAGTGTTCGACTATGGACTTTGGAAAAAATTATATTTGGCCATTTTGCTGTTGCTTTGATTTCTAGTGTTTTATTGAGCTTGATTATTAGCGGAATTACCTTTAGAAATATTAAAAACGAGTTGGATTAATTAATAATAAAATGCGTTATTTCATAAAATTAGCTTACAAAGGCACTAATTATAAAGGCTGGCAAATTCAGCCTAATGCACCTACCGTTCAAGAAACAATAGAAAAAGCATTATCTACCATTTTAAATCAGCCTATTTCTATCGCTGGTTGTGGTCGAACAGATACTGGTGTTCATGCTAAAGAATATTATGCACACTTTGATTTTGATGGCGATTTGCCAAAAAGCCTCTTACCTAGAATTAATAAATTCCTTCCTATTGATATTGTATTTTATGAGATAAAAGCTGTTGCTCCTACTGCTCACGCGCGTTTTGGTGCTTATCATCGAGCCTATGAATACCATATTGTTTTTGATAAAAACCCTTTTGAAATTAATACAGCATGGTATTATTATCAAGCCAGAAAATTGGATATTGACCAAATGCAAGCTGCTGCGAAACTCCTATTAGAATACGATAGTTTCAAGCCTTTTTGTAAAACAGGTCATCAATCCAAAACAGTAATCTGTGATTTGAAGCGGGCAGAATGGGAAGTTTTACCTGATAGATTAGTTTTTCATATTGCGGCTAACCGTTTTTTGCGTGGTATGGTACGGCTGATTGTTGGGATGTCAATCAATGTCGGAATTGGAAAAGCGACACTCGATGATCTTCGATCTGCAATGGAAACACAATCTATGATGAAGAGGAGTTATAGCGTTCCGCCAGATGGTTTATACCTCTGTGATATTAGGTATGATTTATAGAGAATGCTCTTTCTTTTATTAAAAAATGCCTACACTTAAAATTAATCCTATTATTAAATATAAAATTAGAACAATGAAAAACGTACTCTTAATTGTAGTAATACTCTCTATTTCATTCTTTTCTATTAATAATATTTTCGCTCAAAACTTGACCATTCCGAAGATTAAAGAAAATAACTTTAAAAGAGTTTACCCAATTAATAGACTTGGTTTTTTGGTATGTCATATCCAAAAAAGTAAAATTATCACAACTGTTTATGACTATGATTTTAAAGAAAAATGGACGACTAACATAGATGAAAAATTTAATTTGGCTGGTATTCGTGCATATTCGAACAAAGAAAGTTACCTGTTTCTAATGCATGAAGAAAGAAGCACAAAGAACAAAGTTCATTATATTACTTATAATAAACAAGGAAAAGAAATTGGTCGATTAGATGCTAATTCCAAAGGTTTAGGCGTTCTGGCGGATGATAATCATTATTATATTTATGATTATTCTAATAAAGAAAAATCACTGATAATCAAAAAGTTAACGAATGATTTGAAAGAAGTTTGGTCTTATTCTTTTGATAAAAAAGAAACCCTTGCCGCAAATTTTACAGAAATGTATGGAGAAGGATTTAATACTCGAATTACAGATAAAGCTATTTTTGCAGTGTATAATAAGAAGAAAAAGAAAGTTGATCTATATGAAGTGGTATTAGAATAAAAGAAAATGATAACAATTAAAGCCCAATTTCTCATAAATTTTATTGTGAGAAATTGGGCTTTATAATTTCAATTCATCATTCAAAGTTTTACAAAGCGTCTTGTAACGACTTCATTTGCATGAATAATACGAATGAAATACTGCCCTTTAGGGAGCATTGAAAGTTGGATAATTGAGAGCGGTTGATTGATTTTTTTGGTATATATTGATTGACCAGCTAAGTCGAAAATACTGATATCAGTGTTTTCTATCCATGTTTTAGGTAGCTCTATTTTTATAAAATCCTTGATAAGGTTAGGATAGATTTTGGGTTCATTTTCTGTGAATTTCATTTTTACTACAACGATTGAACTATATCCAAAACGACCATTTTGATCAACTTGTTTTAAGCGATAATAATTGATACCACTCAAAGGTTTTTGATCTAAAAAAGTATAAGTTGTTGTTGATATTGTCGTGCCATGACCTGTTATTTTACCAATGGAAGTAAAGGTCTTTCCGTCGTTGCTGCGTTCAATATTAAAATGATCATTATTCAACTCCGAAGCCGTTTGCCAATATAATTTTACCTGTTCTTTCTCAGAATAGGCCTGAAAAACCTGTAATTCGACAGGCAAAGGCATTTCACTCACATTATCAGCAGTAATACAAATATCATCTAAGGCAAAATTGCCTGTGGATTTTGTAGCATATCTAAAGCGAAAGCCTTGATAATTGGGTAAAGAGGTATAGCTTTTTTGTGTGTAAGATCCTGTGACTGAGGTAATATTGTCGATGATTGTAAAGTTTGCCCCATCATAGCCTTCGATTAAAAACGAGTAACTTCCACTAAGACTATTTCCTTTTACATAAAAAGAAATCGCGATGGCATTTGTCATACGAGGTGTTTCTAATTTATCGCCTGTATCATCAAATTTAATGGATTTAGGGGCATTATTCCCTGTATTATAAAACCCTAAATCTGTACCAGCCCAACCTGTTGGTAAGGGAGATAGCCCATCATCAAATGCTTCACAAACTTCATTGCTAGGAGTGACATTAATTTCTATACCGCTGCTCCAAACAGTGTTTTTTCTTGAAAAAACCTTAAAATAATAAGGAATATTATTAGTTAAATTAGTGGCGTTAATATTTGTCTCTGTTCCTTTATAAATGACATATTCTCCTGTTCCAATATCAGAACCATTTCCAAAAATAGCATTTGCGGAATAAGTAGAACCATCACCAGTTGGTATTGCGGTGATGTTATTATTATTTTTTGCTACAACAATGATTTCATCGTAACAAGTTGAAGCAGACCAAGATAATAAAGACTGAGCATTATCAATCGTTCCTGCGAGGTTAGTCGCATCTTCGGGGCTAGAACAAGTGGTTGTGGCATTGCTAGTGAGTTCTGTGATTTTGTAACAAATATCAGTACTATTATATTCATAAACAGCAAAATGATAAGTCGCTCCAGCAGCTAAGCCTGCAATAGATATATTGCCAGTATTGGTATTTGTTGAAATGGTATTACTATTATAAATAACATAATTTCCATTCCCAACATCATTGCCATTTCCAAAAATAGCGTCAGCAGTGTAAGTAGTGCTGCTTTCTGGATCACTATCCACGGGACTACCAAATTTAGCTAATACCAAAACTCCGCCATCGCCATTGCCTCTTGTGAATGATATGTCCATTGAGTTATCTAAAATATTGGTGGTCAAAAAGTTAGAGGCTTGTATTGTTGGAATTGTGCATTCTAATGGAATATTAAAGTTGTCAAAAATCGCGACTTCAGAACCGCCAGTTGAATGATTAAAGATACAGCCAGTATAGACTAAATCCGTTCCAGTCAAAGTTGTATTAATTGCAGACCCAACGAGATTACTATTCGTCATCGTAGCAGGATCAACAAAAGCATTATTATCATCTCTGACGTACAATTTCCAATGACCAGAAGAAGGATTAAATGACACTCGAATACTTAGATACTCATTTCCATGATCATTATTATCTGTAATAATATCAGTAAAATTGCTATTCAAATCAATGCCATCGGTATATTGAATGAGTTTAATATTATCTGTACTGCCTGACTCTCCTAAGACGACGGCATAACCATTTCCTAAAGTAAAATCATTATTATCTGTTCCTAAAACAACGCCAGCGCCATAACTTCCTAAGCCAAAACCAGAAGGATTACTTCTTGAAATTCTCATATTAAATTCCCAAACTAGTAGACTAGAAGCATTATCATAAATGGTTTCAAATAAGGCGTTGACATCTTGATAAACGTAATCTCTACCGTTTGTTGCTCCTGTTTCTATTTTTAATTGATTAGAAAAAATTATTGCATTTTCGGTCGCATCTGTACTAAATTCTGCCCAATTTCCACCTACTACCGTAGCGTCTATTCGGTCAAAATGATCTAATATTTGCTGTCCGTTAACATAGAAAGTAGAATGAATAAGAATAACGAAAAAAAGTAAAAATCCATTTGATTTTTTCATTGCAAAATGATTGTGTTAAAAGTGATTTAAGTTGCTGTTTTTTTAATTGTTGATTATTTTGTTGAATGAAGTACACTGTAAATCTTATTTTTTTTAAAGAGAAATAAAAATAAATACAGCCAATAATTAATCTAATTATTGGCTGTATTGTTATTAACAGCTTTTGACGCAAATTTTTGCAAAAAAATAAAAATGGCTTTGTTTTTTAAATTGATTTGTTTTTTGTTGTCTTTATTTGTTTTTTGAAAAGAGAGAAAAAAGGCTTTAAAATTGATCATTTATATTGGATCAATTTATTTAAAAGAAGAGGAAAGAGAGTGGGAGAGGTGTGTTTAAACGCTTAATTTTTAATTTTCTTCTCTATATCATCTAACCAATTATTAAGAAAAAGATGGATTTCGCTATCCGTGTCATAAATCCAATCTCCGATGATGTTAATATGCGTTTCATTGTCGAGTGTGACGAGTTGAGCGAGGTTTGATTGAACCATATTTAGTTTTTGGACGAAGGTCTTAGAGCAATCATAATTGACGTAACCATCTTTTGTCCCATGAAAACAAAGGACTGGTATTTTTTCATTTTGTTGAATATATTGATAAGGATTTGCTTGCTGGAAAGTTGAGTCTTGTGGAGTGCCAGCAAAATCAGTAAGCTCTTGTGAAGTCGTTAAAACATTCAAATTTAAAGGGCCAGCAAATGAAATAAAACAATCGAATTTAGATTGTTCCAATCCAATTTTAGCTAAATTTTTTCGGTCATAAAGTAATAATGCAGCTAAATTTGCACCAGCAGAATCTCCTGCTAATAAGATTTTTTTTCGATCAAGTTGCTTGCTTTTGAGAATAGTCAAGACCTTTTTCATCGACTGATTAAGATCTTCGCGCATATCGAGATAATTGTATTGAGGTGCTAAACGATAAGCTGTGATAATGACAGCATAACCTCTTTGTACAAAAAACTTAGCTGCAGGTCGATACAATTCGGGGCTGCCCATTTTCCAGCTTCCACCATGAATAAAATAAACAACACGATCTTGTGTAATTTGCCCATTTTCTGGTTCGAAATACATTAAATATTGTCGTCGGTCTTTGCCAAAAGGATAGGTTTCTTCGATCATTTCACTCAAATCAACACTACTCAATTTAGAGCCATAATGAGGAATACGCAATGTTTCGTGTAGAGAAGCGCCTTTAGGAATAGTCCAAAGTGCGATTTGGTAAGACCAAAGTAACAGAGTGATTAATAATAAAACGGCATAATTCATCCTTCTAAAAAAAAGCTGAAGAGCACTTCTTTTAACTTTGGGTTGTTTCTTTGAAAAAATATATGCACTAGCCAATGAGCAGGCGATTAGAATAGTATAATACAGTATATTGAACATAAGTTTTGTGGATTTTCAAGTTTTGGATTTTATAAAATGCTTATAAAACCCAAAACCTGAATGTAACTTTTAATGCCTCCACTAAATTGTTTGACATTTCTCTGCTAACCAAGCTTTTTCAGCTGAATCTAATTTTGGTGCAAGTTTAGCATAAACTTCTTGTTGATAATCGTTGTACCATTTTCGTTCAGCAATTGTTAATAAATTAGGTTCAACCAATTTATTTTCCATTGGGCAAAGCGTGATTGTTTCAAATTCATAAAACTGCCCATAGTCGGTTTTTTTAGCCTTTTGAGTAAGAATAAGGTTTTCGATACGCATACCAAATTCTCCTTCCTTATAAAAGCCAGGCTCATTAGAAGAATACATTCCTTCTTTCATTGTAACAGCATAACCGCCTCCAGATCCTGGTCCAATTCGTTGAGGACCTTCATGAACATTCATAAAAAAACCGACTCCTGTTCCATGACGGAAATCTAGCCCATATTGCCAAAGCGGTTGACGAGCCATTACATCCAATTGATTGCCTCTTGTACCTTCTGGGAAAGTTAAATCAGCCAATTGAATATGCCCTTTTAGAACAAGGGTATAGATTTTTTTCTGTTCTTTTGTAGGTGTGCCGAGCGTAATTGTTCTTGTGATATCGGTTGTACCATCTAGATACTGCCCACCAGAATCAATCAAATAAATCCCATCAGGATGCATTTCGGTATCAGTTTTGGGCGAAACTTTATAATGAATAATCGCGCCATTTCCTTTATAACCAGATATCGCAGGAAAACTATCTCCTACAAATAAATCTTGGGCAGCACGGCATTCATGTAATTTATCGGAAGCAGATAATTCAGAAATTGTTGTTTTTCCAATATTATCATCTAACCATTTTAAAAAACGAACCATTGCCACACCATCTTTGACCATTACTTCTCGCAAACAAGCTTGTTCTGTTGGATTTTTAATACCTTTTAGAGCTTGAACAATTGAACTTCCTGCTTTTATGGTACAACTGTCAGGCAAAGCATTTTGTAACCAAACGCTAGTTTGCCCTGTGGATAAAAGAATAGAAGTATCATTTAAATTAGCCATGAAATCTGCAATTGCATTGTATTCATGCAAGATTATACCATCACTTTCCAAACGACCTTTCAAGTCAATAGGCACTTTAGAGTCTTGTATGAAAAGATGAACATTTTTAGTATTAACAATAGCATAAGCATAAGTCACAGGATTATAACTCACGTCATTTCCTCGAATATTAAACATCCAACCTATATCATCTAAAGCTGAAACTAGATAATTTTCAACACCATTTTCTGCCATTTTCTGACGAATATCTTGGAATTTTTTGTTACGGTTTTGTCCAGCATATTTAATATCATGTTCAAAAATAGCATTAGTACTTATAGTAGGTCGATCGCTCCAAATTGTCTCAATTAAATCAAGATGATCAACGATTTTGATATTTTTAGATTTAAATAGTGCTTGCATTGATCTATATTGACCTATAGAAAAAAGACGACCATCTATACCAACACGACTATTTTTATCAAGGTTTTTAGCGATCCAATCAAAGTATTCAGGATTGATTTGAATTTCTAACTTCATCATTTGAATGCCAGTTCCTTCTAACTCTTGCGAGGCTTGTAAAAAATACCTGCCATCTGTCCAAAGTCCAGCAAATTCTTGTGTAACAACAATCGTAGCATTAGATCCAGTAAAGCTAGAAAGCCAGCCTAAGGATTTATAATGTGGAGAAAAATATTCACTCTGATGCGGATCTGTATTAGGTATGATATAAGCATCTATCTCAGCTCGTTTCATTTCAGCTCTAAGTTCTTCTAATCTTGTATTAGCCATACTTTTATTAATTGAGAATTAACAATTGATAATTGATAATGAGTAAAACTACTAATTTGTTAATGTTTGATGAAAATTGATCTTCAAATTTATGAATTTATTAATAATTTAAAGCCTTTCTATAAGCTTGATATAAAAACTATGATTGATTCTTTCTAGTTCTTTCTTCGTTTTTCCACAATAATAGGCTACCAAAGAATGCCACAAAATAAGTCCCTTGTTGCCGCTCTAACATACTTTCAGTAAGTATATTCAGTGCAAAAATGGCTACGAAAATACAAAATAAGTAATTTTGAGCAAGCCAAGCTGATCTAAAAGATAATAACAACCAAGCTAAAAAAACAAGCAGTCCAATAATTCCAGCAGTCATTAAAATTTGTAAATATTGGTTATGACAATTTTGTTTTTTCTTAACCCCATGATTGTAGTCGAGTGTTTTGTATGCCTCTATTAGCATATCTTGTGTATCTCCTGCACCATAACCAATGATTGGTGATTTAGCGATTTGCATCCAACTACCTTTCCAAATTAACTCTCGAACATCGCCTTGTTTTCTAAGTTTTTTTATCCTTTTCTTAGTTGCTTTTTGAGCAAAGTTTAAACTAAAGAAATTGACTAAAATTATAAGAAACATCATGACTCCTGCCTGTATTATTTTGCGATCTAAGATTATTTTCCAGACAAAAACAGCCATTAATTCTACTCCAATCGTTCCAAGAATTGCCATCCGAGAAGCAAGTGCATAAATCGCATAGTGAAACCAGCATAAACCAGCTAATAATAGAAAACTTTTGAAATTGAATTGAATTATTTTCTTAAAGTTCAAGACAAAACCTATTAACAAAACAAACGAAAGATACATAGCAAAATAGATACTATTGGCAATTGTTTTAATTGCCATTGTTCTACTAAAAGTAAATTCAGGATCTGAAATATGTTCATAATGTAGGTAGATGATCAGTGATAAACAGCCTAATCCAAAAGCCCATAATGTACTATTCACTACTTTTTGATCATAATTTTCTCTACTTAATAACAGAATAGGGAGAATTAAGAGAGGTAGTTTAGCTTCTAAGTTACTTCCCCAAAACGTCAAATTATCTGAATATAAACCACTTAAAAAATAGAGTGCAAAAACAGCAATAGATCCAAGAGCAAATACATGTTCCTTGATTTTGTAAAGATATTTATATTGACCTTTTGTTATCCAAAAAATCAAAAATAATAAAATTGCTACTTGAGATACAGCAGGGAATGTTGGAAGGAAAAAGGCAACAATTAATAAAAATATATCAGGAATATAGTCGAAATAGGCAATTAGTTTTTTCATACGTATTGGAATAATAGATATTTCCTTGTCTTGATTATGAAAGATTAGGTAGTACAAAACTAACTAAGATTTTGGTAAAATAGATATTTTTATTTTAAACAACGTAATAGAAGCTTGGATTTTGACGAATAGATATAGAGACATTGATTTAAAAAAATCAAGTATAATGATATAAAATCAAAAAACTCCAATGCTTCTAAAACATCGGAGTTTTTTGATTTTATATTATTATTTTAAGTAGCCGCGCTACAAGTCTATTATCCATGATTTGTTGGGAAAAGTTTTTGGATCAACCAACTCACCCCAATAACGATTGCACAACCAATCAAATTCAACCACAAATAAGCCAGATCAATTGTACCATTTCTACTTAAAATGAAAGTAGTAACAACAACAGCTTCTCCGACTATAGCACCAACTAAAACCGCAGGGCCTTTTACTTTCTTGAAGAAGAAAGCAACTAAGAAAATACCTAGTATTGTTCCATAAAATAACGACCCAACAATATTGACGGCTTCTATCAAATTATCAAATAATTGGGCAGTCATTGCAAAAATTAATGCAATTACACCCCACATGACTGTGAAGAAACGAGAAGCATCCAGATAATGCTTGTCGGAAGCTTCTTGTCGAATTGATCGTTTATAAATATCAATTGTAGTCGTAGTCGCGAGGGCATTGAGTTCGGAGGCAATCGAGGACATCGCAGCCGAAAAGATAACCGCAAGTAGTAATCCAATCAAACCTTTAGGAATATGATTCATCACAAAAGTGATAAAAACATAATCGGTATCTTTGGTTTCTATATTAGGATTGGCTTTCTTAATATAAGATTTTGCCTCTTTTCTAATGGCATTCTCCTCTTGTTTGAGTGCTTGTACTTTACTTTTCGCTTGTTCAATCGCCGTTTCATTTTCCGACTTAATCGCACTCACTAGATTATAAATCTCCGCTTTTTTTTGCTCAAAAACTTTCTTGTGTTGGACTTCTAATTCTTGATAACTCACTTCATAAGCCGACCCTTTTATATTATCAACATTAGCATTATTAAAATGTAAAGGGGGTAAAGAAA
>CAKZLL010000195.1 GCA_937125475.1 uncultured Saprospiraceae bacterium
GCATTAGATTATTTGTCTAAATCAAAAAAGGGTTTCTTTTTGATGGTCGAAGGTTCGCAAATTGACTGGGAAGGGCACGCAACTAATGTACAAGGTGTAGTTCAAGAGGTTAGGGATTTTGATAAAGCAATTGGCGCAGCATTAGATTTTGCAGAACGCGACGGGCAAACCTTAGTTATTGTTACAGCCGATCATGAAACGGGTGGTTTTGCCCTTTCTCCGCCTTACCGTGAAATGAAAAAACCTTTTCAGCCTTCCAGAAAAGGTTGGGATTATAGTGAAGTTGAAGGCAGTTTTTATCAAGATGCAGATAGTTTGTATATGAGCGGAGGAAAACCAGCAAGATCTGCGGCTCACAATGCGGCTTTAGTTCCTGTTTTTGCTTTTGGTCCAAATAGTCAAACATTTTCGGGCATTTATCATAATAATGAAATTTTCCATAAAATTGTTACTTTAATGAAGTGGTAATTGATGATTATTAGATATAAATTAAAAAGGCAGGAGATCAAGTTTTTATTTTAAAAACTTGATCTCCTGCCTTTTTTTAATAAAAAAACTGATTGCTGAACAAACGGAAAAGAATGTTTGTGCTACTCTATTCTATTACTACACATTTTCATTCAAACTATCCATATCTGCATAAAAACCTAAGTCTCTATTTTTTAATGCTTTTGTCCAAAATGCGATTTGTCCAACGTGATAAGAAAGGTGTTCAACTACATGAAAAATATTACCCAAAGTAGAATAATCAAACCCTTGAACACTCTTTTTCGTAAGCAACTCCTCCCCTTTTAATGGTCGAATAACTTGAATTGCTTCTTGAATTGTTGTTTCTATCAGCGCGTAAAGTGCTTGTTTAGTTGTGCCTTCTTTTGCTGAAAACTCCGCATCTCTAGTTCGAATGTCTTTTTTTCCTCCGATTGATGCAATAATCCATTGTCGAATATTTCCACTCAGATGCAAGATTAAATTACCAATACTATTAGACTTCGGATTTGGACGCATCCAAATTTCCGCTTCGCTCAGTTGAGCAAAACATTTTTCGATTCTTGGTAAATTCAGTTCCATTTGATAAATCGCATGATGAATGAACTCTTGAGCGGTGTTGTTTTGATTTGTGTTCATCATTAATTACATATTAATCTAAGTCAATTTTAGTTTGAGGCAAATGTAAATTCTCAACATCTTCATATAAATCAGACAATTTAATAGATATATCAATAGTATTCAATTTCAAAACATCATCTAAGCCAATAAATGTTTCCATTTCCCATTTCCCATTTTTATTCTTAGAAAGTACATCAATAACAGGTTGATCCTGTTCAATTAATATATATTCTTGAAAAGAAGGCAATAACTTATATTTTCTAAACTTGTCTCCTCGATCATAGTTCCCTGTAGAATCAGATAATACTTCAAAAATCACGGCTGGATTCGTAATTGCTTTATCTTTTTTATAAAAATCGCGCTGTCCTATCACAATTCCGCCATCGGGATAAAAGCCTTCATTAATTGCTTTGATAAAAATCTTATTCTCACTATTTAAAGCATAACATTTATTAGGTAATAATTTCAAACCTAATCTCAAATAAAGATACAGATTACCAATAATTGTCGCATGATCGGTTGTTCCTCCAGACATTATCATTATTTTTCCATTCCTAAATTCATATTTAATGGCTGATTTTTCTTCAAAATCACAGTATTCCTCAAAAGTATATTGCTGCTCTTGTGCTTTTACTGCTTTCATTTTTTTAAATTTAAATATTTCAACTTAAACCTTATTTACTCTACTTACCCCAAATTAGACACATCAATCATTTTATCTTCCACATAATGCACCAATTCCGTAAAACGAGAATCACGTTTAATCAATCTATTTCTATCCAAAGGTAAATCAACATGAACGTGAGCTGCAAAATGAGCTGGTGCGTGTTTTAATATATAAATATCATCCGCGAGATAAACCGCTTCATTTACATCATGCGTAATAAAAACGATCGTCGGATGAAATTTTGTCCAGATTTCGCAGAGTAAATCTTGCATTTGTAGACGCGTTTTGATGTCTAATGCACCGAAAGGCTCGTCCATTAAGATAATTTCTGGATTAGCTAACAAGCTTCTAGCAATCGCAACGCGCTGCAATTGCCCGCCAGAAAGCGTTGGATATTGCGCATATTTGTGTTGATGACCGTCCAAACCAACCATCTGAATCATTTCCATAGCGCGTGCATTCCGTTCTTTTTTAGAAACACCTTGATATTCAAGCGCCAAAGCAACATTTTCTAAAACGGTCATCCAAGGCAAAGAAGAATACCGCTGAAAAACCATTCCAACTCGATTATCAGGTCCTACGGGCTTTCCTCTTAGCAAAACCTCCCCTTCCGTAGGCTGCTGCAAACCAGCAACATACCGCAATAAAGTTGATTTTCCAGAACCTGACATGCCCATAATAGCGACAAACTCTCCTTGTCCCTTCTTATTTTCTATCAAAAGATCAAGGTCTTTAATGATCCAAGATTGACCACCATCATAACTTTGAGATATATTTCTTAATTCGATTAGATTATCTGCTGATGTATCTTCAAATATTACTTTACTCATTATTTTAATGCTTTTTTAATAATTTTCTAATGCTAGGAATAGGACGAAGCAAAGGTGTGCCTTTGCTCTACGCTTCTTTAGTTTTACTTCTGATGATGATCTCACCATAAATAATAAAACCAATTCCGATAGCAATTAATGCAAAACCACCAGTTTGTAAACTTTCATCGAAAGCTAATGCCAAACATAATCCTAGGAAGAAAGAAAAACTACCATAACGCATTGTTTCAACGCCTCTTTTGGTCTTGCCTACTTTCTGTTTATAATATTTGTGTGGAAACAGCACTTTATCTAAATACATAAATATAAAATCCTGAATAATACCTATTAGTATAATAATAAATAGTATTGCAAAAACCTTATCCAAATATCCTTGTCGAAGTTTTGATTGAATCAATGCGCCCAAACCACCTTCATTTTTAAGTAATTCAACTATAATAATATAAGTCCAAGAAATAGCAGTAAGCACTCGAATATCATCAATCAATTTGGACATTACAGATGGAATATAAACCGAAGTCAATGTTTTCCACCAATTTGCGCCAAGCGTAAAGACCGTTTTGAGGTGAATATCAGCGACTTCATGCACGCGTTGCACCACGACAGGAAGCAAATACACTATAATACCAACCGCTAAAAACGCCACTTTCATCTGATCATCTATACCAAACCAATAGATAAAAAGGACTGTAAGCGCAGTTAATGGTAAAAAACGCATCGCATCTATCGGCTTACTGAACAACCCTCGAAAGAAAGGCAATAGCCCAATCAATAAGCCAAGAGGTATCGA
>CAKZLL010000196.1 GCA_937125475.1 uncultured Saprospiraceae bacterium
AATTTATATTTTGGAGGCTTACCAAAGGCAAGGTCATGGTCGAACAATGCTGGAAAAAGTCGTTCAAATTGCAATAGAAAAAAGCAAGGCTAAAATCTGGTTAGGCGTTTGGAGAAAAAATCCGAAAGCAATCGAGTTTTATAAAGCATTGGGTTTCAAAAAAATTGGAGAACATACTTTTCAAGTTGGTGATGAGGTACAAGTTGATTGGGTGATGCAAAAAGCTATTTAAAATCATTTATCGCTCCGATTGTAGGAGGTATTTTAGGTGGAATTGTAATTAATTATAACGCTTATGGTCACCGCTGCCGCTAAAACGGTTTTTGTAGCCGCTGTTTATAATCGTGTCAAACAACGTCCTACTGGACATTTTGATGAAAGAACATTGGACGGCATATTTTTTCATAAATAGTTAAAATTGGTTCATTAGAAAATGAAAAAATCCAATCAGTTATAGCATTTCTTTAAAGGCTATAATTGATTGGATTTTTAAATTATACAAAGGAAGATTTTTTTTTCAAAAACAAAATTGCCTATTTTTATATTTGAAAATTATAAAACAAAAGACAGATGAAAACATTAAATCTCATTTTAATTACAAGCTTATTGTTTACTTTTAGTGTGTCAAAAATGAATGCACAATCAGAAAATTTCAAAAAAATCGAATATGGTTTTGCCTACGGAATAAGAGTCAATGATGCGATTAACCATGAAGGTGGTCTTAATTTTTGAGTGAAATTTTCGCCTGTTTTACTAAGCTCATTCATTCAATTCAACAAATCAGAAAAACTAGGTTTTGTAGCCGAAATGGAATATCTCCATAAAGGTCCAGAAATTATCTAACTTTGTCATCTCTAGTGAGTTATAAGCCATTTAATCGCCATTCTAATATATCAATATTAGGTGGTTTATATGGAGGGTATTTATTTGATTATAAAATTAGTGGAACATCAGATAAACCACCAGGATTAAAAAAATATGATTTTGGAGTAGATCTAGGAATGGATTTTACGTGGAAAATAGATGATGAAATGAGTTTTTATTTAAGCCCAATGTTTGAACTAGGAGTAATAAGGTTTTCTTTTAGTAATCACCTTTCTTATCAATTAAAAGCAGGAATAAAATTCTAAGCTACTCTTTCTCCTCTTCTCCCGACAAATCCCTCAACTAAAAAGCTTCTTTCAAATAGATTGTATAAATTTGGGCTTCTAAACGTTACACTTGTAAATACAACATTTAAAATACTCGTCAAAACGGTAAAAAACAATAGAATGAAGCCATTAGCAAATATGAAATTTTTATTCCTCGCTGTTTTTATATTTTTCCTCCTACCAGCCCATACACAAGACATTGCAATTGGTAATTGGCGAACGCATTTTCCTGTCAATAGCATGGTTGGTGTGACACAAAATCAAGACGAGGTATTTTATGCTGGCAAGCAAATGATTTTAATTTTAAATAAAGCGGAACAATCTATTGATCGTTTGGATAAAGTGGCAGGATTGACGCAAGTCGGTATTAGTGTAATTAAATATTATACTGATATGGAATTATTATTGGTCGCTTATAATGATGGAAATATTGATATAGTAGATAAAGACAGAAACGTTGTCAATATCTCAGATATTAAGCGTTATTCCTTGATTTCGGAGAAAAAAATCAATCATATTCATTTTAATGAAAACTTTGCTTACTTGTCTTATTCCTTTGGTTTGGTTAAGTTAGATCTGGATAAACAGGAAGTGAAAAGCACATTTTTAACACCAGGTTTTGGTGTTAATGCAAGCCTTGTTATAGATGAAACCATTTTTATGTCTACTGACGAAGGTATTTATCAAGGAAATCCAACTGTTAATTTAGCAGATTTCAATAACTGGATGCTTCACGGAACAGCCCAAAATGTACCAAGTTTCTACTATTCAAATGCAATGGTATGGTTTGATGACAAAATGTTCGCAGATGTCAATGATACTTTAAAAGTATATAACGGCACAACTTGGGAACACTTCGCGAATCGAGATGCAGCTCAACAAGAAGACAAAACTTTTTTTCATAATGAGAATAACAATATTCGCTATTTAGAAACTTCGTTGGACGGTTCTCAATTGTCCTTAACAACCAATTTTGGATTGGCAACTATCGAAAAAAATGGCTTTTATTACCTCTATGGAACAAAACCTAACAAAATCAACAATCCACAACAAACGATTAGAGATGGAGATTTTATCTACTTTGCAGATATTAGTCTTGGCGCTTTTGTCTTGACTGGTTTTGATAACTTTGACAGAATTAATGTCAATGCACCTTTCTCAAAAAATGCCAGCCAAATAACTATTGCAAACAATCAAGTTTGGCAAACAGCAGGAGGTGTAAATGCTTCTTGGCAAGCGACGAATCGTTTTGAAGGTATTTTTAGTTTTGTAGAGGGCGAATGGGATTTTTATAATAAACTGACACATGATTCTCTACAAGATGTTAATGATTTGATCCCAATCGCAATTCATCCGAGCAATGGAAAAGTATATGGCGGTTCATATAATGCAGGATTAGTTGAAATCAATGGCGATGAAGTTACAATATTCGGAAAAGAAGGCACAACGCTTGAAAATCCTGCATTAGATCCTTTTACGGTTCGTGTGACTGGATTGGCATTTGATGAATCTGCTAATCTTTGGATGAGTAACTATGAAGCACAGCGCCCGATTTCTGTTTTCAAGGCAGATGGAACATGGGAAAGTTTTCCTTTGCCAAGTGCTTCTAATCAAGTTGCGGAAATGGTAATTGATAATAATGGTAGTAAATGGATGGCGATTGTTCGGGGTTCTGGCGGGGTTGCGGTTTTTAATGAAAATGAACCAGTCGTCGGTACGAATGATAATAGATTTAGAATTTTGACTACAGGAAATAGTGAATTACCTTCTAATGAAGTCAATTGTTTGGCTGTGGATCGAGATGGAGATATTTGGGTCGGAACGCTCGAAGGTACGGTTGTTTTTGAATGTTCCAATCAGATTTTTACAACAGATGGCTGTCGAGGTAGAAAGGTCATTGTAGAAGAAGATGAAATTGGTGATCATTTATTATCGACCGAAAATGTAACAACCATTGCAGTAGATGGAGCAGATAGAAAATGGTTTGGGACGGATAATGGTATTTTTGTTCAATCGGCTGATGGCGAAAAAACAATTTATCGCTTTACTTCTGAAAATAGTCCTTTGCCAAGTGATAAAATTATTGATATTGCAATCAATGACGAAACGGGCGAAGTTTTCATCGCGACGGAGGAAGGTTTAATTTCTTATCGTGCTGATGCGACTGGAGGCGATGATTTACATTCAGACAATGTTTATGCTTATCCAAATCCGGTTCGACCTGATTATGCTGGTCCAATTGCAATCAAAGGTTTGGTCGAAAATGCAAATGTAAAAATCACAGATATTAGTGGCGCATTAATTTTTGAAACAACGGCTCGTGGAGGACAAGCGATTTGGGACGGACGTGATTATAATGGTCGAAAAGCAGCTACGGGTGTTTATTTGGTTTTTAGTGCTAATCGCGATGGATTGGAAACTTTTGCAACTAAAATCGTGATTGTTAATTAGAAAATAATTGTGTCGCTTCGCTGATTGTTTGATTGTGTTGAAACATTGTATGAAATTTCAATCAAGCAATCAAGCAATCAAGCAATCAGCGAAGCGACACAATCAAACAATCAAACAATCAAACAATGATAAAAAAACTAAAATATTATATTCTTTCCTATTCCATCATTTTTTTGATTGGGGCGTTTATTGGTGAAGGCGTGCTTCGGTACAAAGGTATTCAACCGCTTGGTTCGGATCAGCCAGCAATAAAGGTCAGCCCAGGAGATCGTTATTTTAAAACTGATTCGGTGTTGGGGTATCATCATTTGGCTGGAAAATTTGAAGTGACTTTAAAAGAAACCTACCAATTTACGACAACTCATAATGAAGCAGGTTTGAGAATAACTGCTCCGCTTGAAGCGGAAAAAGATAGCTTGCCGCAAATTTGGATCATGGGTTGTTCTTTCACACATGGTTGGTCAGTGAACGACGACGAAACTTATCCTTGGCTCGTTCAAAAGGAATTGCCAGCCTATAATGTTGTCAATTTTGGTATGAATGGTTTAGGCACAATTCACGCACTTTTGCAATTGGAACGCGCCCTAAAAACAGGAAACTTGCCTAAAAAAGTCGTATTAGCTTATGCTGGTTTTCATAAAGAAAGAAATACATTTTCTAATGCTCGACGAAGAGCCGTAGCGCGTTGGAATTTTTTAGGTTCTTTGACACAACCTTATGCACGGATAGAAAATGATGAATTAGTGATCAAAAAAGCAGATAAAGTCGAATATCGTTCTTGGTGGTTGGCAGAACAATCTAGCTTAATTTCATTTATTCAAGCTAAAGTAGATGGCATTAAAGATAAAAAAATAGATCAAACCGCGATTACCGACCAATTATTATTAAAAATAAAAACCCTTACCGATCAGCATAATATTGAATTAATTATTGCTAATATTTGGATGGATGGCGAAACGGAAATTGCCAATTTTTGTAAAAAAAATCAAATCACCTTTACAAATATAGCTGTTGATTTATCAAAATACGGCAGAACAAATATGCCATACGATGGACATCCTAGCGCAAAAACGCATCAAATGTATGCCAATGAATTAACTGATTTTTTGAAAAAGGCATTATAATGTCCTACAATTTTGCAAAATAATCTTGCAAGGTTTTATGTCGAAATCTCCAATGTACACCACCATCTTTTTCGAGTAAATCGGCATCAGTGGCATAATCCAAAAAATCGACAAAATGAAGTGGTAATTGTTTTTGATAATAAAAACTCCAACGAAGTAAGGTGTAATTCGTATAATTTTCTTGAACTAATCCGATAATCAAACTTATCATTACAAGGTAGAATAACATAATTACAGTTGTCCAGTTATAGTCATGTATAATTAAAACATAGAAAATAAGAAAAAGAAAAAAATATATGAAGCTCCAAAACCAATTGCTTTTTAACTTATGATAAGGGGTTTGAAGGATTCGTAAAGGAAAAACAGTAAAAACTGAAACTAATAAAAGCAAGGCTAAAAGAGGTAAGAAAATGATAAAAAAGGTGTTAAAAATATCTTTATCTCCTAATTCTTCTAAAAGTATCCAAAAACTTCCTAAGAACCCATATAAAATCGCAAATCTCCAGCTTTGCCAAAGTAAGAATTTAGTCCATTTAATTTGAGAATTATAAGAGGAAGTTTTTATTTTTTTTGCTGCTGCTTTGGGTTGATCAAAAATAGCGACTAATATAAGGAGTGTACCAAAAGTAATAGCGAATGTAAGGCTATATTCCCAATCGAATAGAGCTGAAAAACAAAGAGTAGATAGGCTAAAAATAATAAAAACGAATATATACTGAATCCATCGAAAATGCGAACGATTTTTTAAGTCACTAGATTTTAAATCTGTTAATTCAAAAAGAACGTTAGATTCATTATTCATCAAATGGGCTAAGAAAGATAAATACTGTAAAGATTCAGCAGCTTGAAAATTATTTTCATTAGGTGTTTCGTTAATTTTTTGATGGACAAATGTTTTTAATAAAAAGGTTTTGATCGTTGTTTCTGTCCTCGGAAGCTCGATTGAAGTATCGTTTGATTGAAATACAGTTTCGGCAATCTTGAGATAAAAAGGCGTATCAAGTACTTTTTTTAGGCTAGGATTAGAATGAAGTAGAGGCAAGATATTCTTAGTAGTCTGGATTTTTCGAACCTCCGTTTCAATCTGAATGTCACTCAATGGCGAGACGACAATTTCCGCACGTGTCGCTGCATCAATGATCATTGAGGTATATTTCAATGCAGTATATTCATTTGGCAATCCAGAAATTACAGAGCGAGGAATGTTTTTTTCTTTGATAAATCGAACTACTTTTTTTAAGCATTCTTCGCGAAGACTAGCCGAACGAGGATTATGTTGTTGAACTTCTTCCATCCCATCAAAAATGGGGATAATCCACTTATTATCAATGGCTTGAGTTGCATAGTCTTTAGAAAAACCATAGGATTTAACAATATGTTCAATGAGCCATTCCATAAAGGTTTTATTTCGATAAGGCGACCAAGCGCCTAATTCGATAATGATAGGAATAGCATTAGGTTCATTAGCCATAATTTCTTGCGCCAAACCGATTAATAAAGTAGATTTTCCTGCCCCTATTTCTCCTGTAAGCAATAAATGTTGCTGAATTTTTAGAATATTGTATAACTTTTCACTGGTCGAAATAGTTTGATTCGTGGTTTTGAAATAGGTTTCAAGCGCGTTTTTATTCGATCCTGTTTGATCGTGAATAAGGCGGAGTTTGATTGAAATTTGTTCCTTGACCTTATGATTGTACCGATTTTGATACCGATTTTTGAGATAATGAATATATTTTTTGCGCATTTTATCACTTGGCAAAATCGGAAGTTTGGGATAATTAACCTGCTGATAAGTCCAATAAGGCAAAAGAAGCAAAAAAAGAATAGCACTAAACACCATGATGTAAGCTTTGTCTTCGACAAAACCTAAATTTCTCTCGATATATTGAATGTGTTGATTTTTGAGGTCATCAGAAAGATACTGCCCTAATAATCCAGTGAAATATTCTAAAATAATTATCCCGAAAATAACGACGGCGAACCATTTAAACCTATTTTTTCCTAGCTGCTTTTTACTCATGTTCTGGGTTTTAATGATCTTTAATTTTCTAGAAAAATACTACATACCTCACTAAATTAAATGCTTTTTATACGAATTATTCATTCTACTAGATTAAAAATGTGATCATTAAGAGAAAAGTTAGCCATAAAGAAAAACAAGCTTTTATTGGAGGAGAGAAATAATTGGCTTTGTTGCGTAGAGTAGGAAAATTATAAAAAATCCTCTAAAAGAAAGACTTTAACTATCAAGTTAATCTTTCTTTTAGAGGATTCTAAGAAGATCTTAATTAGAAATTAGTTCAATAATTATGGTACTAAAACCGCATCAATTACATGAACAACACCATTACTACCTTGAATATCCAAAAGTGTAGTTACTAAACCAGCCGTACTATTTGTACCTTCTACTTTTGGTGCATCTGCCATGCTCAAGTCAATCATTAAGTTGTCGCCTTGTAAAGTTGGAACAGATTGATTATCTGTCAAATCACCTGAACGAACATTTCCAGCACTTGTAACATGATATTTCAAAACGGCTTCTAAAGTTGCTACAGGAATATCACTTAAACTATTCCAGTTAGAATTGCTATCTAATAATGCCTGAAAAGCATCATTAGTAGGTGCAAATACTGTAAATGGACCAGTTCCGCTTAGTGCTGCTACAAAATCAGTCGTTAATCCAGTCGTTGTTAATGCTGCGACTAAAGTAGACAAAGCAGGATTAGAAGTAGCAAAAGTAACGATATTCGGTAAGCCAATTACTTTATCGACTAAGTGAATAGTACCGTTTTCTACATCATTGTCTGCACCAGTTACTTTTACATCACCATTCAATACCACGCCATTATCTATATTGACATAGAGGCTGTGATAAATTTCACTACCATAAGATGTTGCGCTTAAAGTAGAAACATAACTATTAGAAAGACTTCCCGAATTTACTTTAGTACCTAAAACGTGATTTAACAAAACACTTTTTAATACATCAACAGGAACATCACCTAAAGCGGCAAAATTGTTAGCAGTAAGAAATGCTGCAAATGCATCATTGTCTGGTGCAAAAACTGTAAATGTCGCATTCTCATCATCCAATGTAGTACCAAGATCTGCAGCATCCAAAGCCGCTTTTAATGAGGTATGAGCTGTACTTGAAGAGATGAAATCATAAGCAGTTGTTACTTCTGGTTCTGGTTCAACAGGATCATCATCACAAGAAGTGAACAATAGAGAAGTTGTTGCTAATAGGCCTAAGAATAATAATTTAATGTTTTTCATTTTTCTATAAATTCTGAAAGTTCTGAAATAAAGAAATACTTATTTCGCCTATATAAATGCCTTTTCTTTAGTTTTGTTTAACGTTTTGATTAAAAAGTTAAACAAAATATTAAAATAGTCGCTTAAATAGCTATTTGTCACTTTATAGAGAAATTGAAAAACTTAAATTTTTCAGGATTGTTATATTTAGCTTCTTAGTGATTAATTTTGCTCAATTACTTGGATACACTATAACAAAAGTTATTTAATCAATTCCATCACTACTTTAGTGCAATGATTTATATGGGTTATAATAACTCGACTTTAGTCGACGAACACAGTGATAATGTTGCGGTTAAAACCGTGATCTTAGTTCATTTTAGATCACCATATTAAAGCAGAGGTGTAATTAGAAATGTCAAATTATTTTTGTTACAATGTATTGAATATTTTCTGGAAAATATTTCTTATTTTTCTTTTTTTGCAACTATTTCTAGTAACTTTTCAACTGGGCCTATATCGCCATAGCAGCCACTATAATATATTATAATTTCGTTTAAATTGGACTAGAGCGGCTTTAGTTTGAGTATTAAGAACAGGACTAATTTCAACGTCATACCCCAATTCTTGCAAAGCTTTATGAATATCAATCATTGATACTTTACTCTTTTTTGGGGCAGCGATTTTCATTAATACTTCTACAAGTAAGTCAGGATCTTTAGAGGTAGGAACATTATTTTCTTTTTGAAACTTTATAAGCTCTCTTTTGGTTTGTGTATCAAGTATTCCTGTAATCTCAATTTTGTATCTAAGAGTTTGTAATGCTTTTTGAATATCAGTGATTGAAATATCTTTTCGAGAAATACAAATAACTTTTTTGAACTCACTCCAATTTCCTTTTGGCAAAACTTGTTGTTTAGGATGAATAATTTCATTTTTCTCTTTTAATAGAACAATGTTTCCATCGGATATTTTTCTTTGTTTTTGGGGCTTTTGTATTATTATAAAATTTTCTAAGAATAGAATCTATATAATTTTCAAATCAAGGTAAAGGCTATTGAGGTTTTGTTCTATAATATTTGAAATAGCAATATAACTTACATCATTTTGCTCCATTTTATTTAATTGATTTATGTTTAATTGTCCTAAGCAAACGATTAGCTGAGAGCAGAAAAGATAAATTAGAAGTAGTTTTTCATAGAAATAATTTTGTTTTTAGTGTTAAAAAAGAATTGACTTATCGTTATTCTTGAACTTTAAATTAATGATAAAATCCAATAATTTTAAAAAATAAAAATATGGCAATCAAAAAAGTATCTGTGTATTGTTCTTCAAGTAATCAGATTAATCCTGTTTATTTTGAAGCAACCAAAATATTAGGTGAAACTTTAGTTAAAAATGGCGTTTCCGTCGTTTTTGGAGGTGGCGCAATTGGCTTGATGGGACATTTAGCGGATACAGTTATTGAAAATAAAGGCGAAATGATCGGAATTATGCCGCATTTTATGAAGGAGGCAGAAATGCAGCATAAAGGAGTAGAGCAGTTTCATTTTGTAGAAGATATGGCGACGCGCAAAAAAATGTTTTTAGAAGGTGTTGATGCGTTGATTACCTTGCCTGGAGGATGCGGCACATTTGAAGAATTTTTTGAAGCGATTACACTCAAACGATTAGGGATATTTACCAAACCGATCATCATTGTCAATATTAATAATTATTATAAGCCGATGATTGAATTATTGAATCAAAGCGTTGATGAAAAATTCATGCGCGAAATCCACCGAGAAATGTGGACAATTATTGAAGATCCTGCGGAAATTATAACTGCTATCGAAGAATCAACACCTTGGAGTGCTGGCCATTTTAAACAAGCAACTATGAAATAAAAAAATAGCACGGACATTTCTGTTCGTGCTATTTTTTTTATTTTCTTTTACCAAAACGCCTTTTCTTACGTCCCGTTTTTTTATTTGTAATCCTTTCCTGAACCCTTGTCTTAGCGACCGCTTTTTTCATATCCCGTTTTCGATCACCTAACAATTTTTCAACTAAATCCTCGCGCCCTAAGTTTTTGAGCTTATCGCGAATGAGTTGTTGATTTTCTCTTTTATGCCAAAAGAAAAATAAATGCTGGTTCTTTTTCTCCTTTTTAGACCTTGCTGCATAAACAGGTTTTAAGTTATAAGGATGTAAACCCGTGTAGTAAATAATCGTAGCAACAGTCATTGGAGTTGGAGTGAAATCCTGAACTTGCTCCAATTTAAAACCCATATCTTTAGTTTCGGCAGCTAAATTTGCCATATCTTCCATTTCTGAGCCAGGATGACTAGAAATAAAGTAAGGAATAAGCGGTTGATTTAAGCCATGTTTTTTATTAATTTCCTCATATTTTTTCTTGAATTCATGGAAATGCTTAAACGCAGGCTTACGCATTACCTTCAAGGTATTTTCAGAAGTATGTTCAGGCGCAACTTTCAAACGACCACAAACGTGGCGCGTCACTAACTGTTCCATATATTCTTCAATACTATCATCTGCCCGTTTATTATAAGAGCGTGTCAATAAATCATATCGAATTCCACTACCAACAAATGCTTTTTTTACTTCTGGATGTTCATCAACTTTTTTATAAATATCAATCATCGGTTTGTGGCTTGTATCCAAATTGTGGCAAATCACAGGATGAATACAAGACGGACTAACACAACGATCACAGATTTCTTGTACTTTGCCCTTCATTTTGTACATATTGGCAGAAGGTCCACCTAAATCACTAATATAGCCTTTGAAATCAGGCATTTGCGTTACTGCTTCGACTTCTTTTAGAATAGATTTTTCGGAACGACTAGCAATAAATTTGCCTTGATGTGCTGAAATCGTACAAAAACTACAACCACCAAAACAACCTCTATGCATATTCACAGAAAATCGAATCATTTCGTAAGCTGGAATGCTGCCCCGTTTTCTATATTTCGGATGTGGCATTCGAGTATAAGGCAAATCAAAGGAAGTATCAATTTCAAGTTCTGACATCGGGGGATAAGGTGGATTGACCACCAAATTATCCAATCCAACACGTTGAATAATACGTCGAGCTTTGGTTTTATTAGACTCTTGTTCTATAATTTTGAAATTCGCAGCAAAATCCTTTTTCTCTTTTAAACATCGTGCATGTGAATACAATTCTACATCCGTCCAGTTTTTATTTTTAGGCAATTTTTGATCTTTATCTCGAAGAACAGCCGTTTGTGGAATAGTTGTTAACGATGCAAAAGGAACGCCTTTTTTCATCAAACGAACCATCTCCCGCAAAGGCATTTCTCCCATACCATAAACCAACATATCCGCACCACTTGTTTTCAAAATCGTAGGCATGAGCTGATCTGACCAATAATCATAATGCGTTACACGGCGCAAAGAAGCCTCAATACCGCCAATTAAAATTGGCACATCTGGATATAAATCTTTCAAAATCTTGCTATAAGCCGTCACGGCATAATCTGGACGAAAACCAGCTTTTCCACCTGGTGTATAAGCATCGGTAGAGCGTTTTCTGCGAGAAGCGGTATAATGATTGACCATTGTATCCATACAACCAGAAGTCACTCCAAAAAACAAACGCGGACGACCAAATTTTTTGAAATCCCTCAAATCATCTTGCCAATTTGGTTGAGTGACGATTGCTACACGCAAGCCTTCACTTTCCAAAATACGACCAATCACCGCACTACCAAAAGCAGGATGATCTACATAGGCATCGCCTGAAATCAAGACGACATCCAACTCACTCCAACCTCGCATCTCTACCTCTTTCATTGTGATAGGTAGCCAATCTGTTACTGGTCTATTTTGTTCAATAATATTCATGACAAATGATTAATTTTGAAGATATGGGGATACCATAGGGCAAAGGCATGCCTTTGCCCTACACAATTTATTATAATGCGCAAAGTTAATAAAAGTAATTCATTCCATTTTGTTTAAAAAAACAAGAAGAATATGAAATCTATTTGATTGTTCTATAATAAAAAAGTATTTTACAAAGAATTAGGCTATAAAAAAAATTAAGCGCTTTCTTGATACAATTAAAAAAATATGAAAAATTACCTCTACTTAATGTTATTGATTGGTTTGATAAGTGTTAGTGCGTGTAACAACCAGCAAGAAAAGACAACCAATGATAATAGTACTAAGCCGAGTATAGAAAATACAGAAATTGCCGAGCCAATTATTCCTGTCTATTATGCAATAGTTGGTATTTATGATGAATATGGCGGTGCACGATTGAAATTCTTACGGGATCATGCCGTTTATACCTTACAAAAAAAATATACTTATATTGATACAGAAGGCGAAATTCATATTGCGGATTCTCTTCAATTGAGCGAACTCAAACTCTCCGATCTCAACGAATTTACACCTTATGTCATGCAATTGAATTTGTATGATAATCAAACACCAACAGGAACGAACTTCCAAGTCATAAAAGTAAGCTTTACGAACTCGGAAGCAACGAGTGTAAGCCGTGCTGATGTAGCTGATCGACCAAGATATTACGAATGGGATAGAAATATAAAAATGTCTGATTTTCCAACTTGCAAAACAGATAAAGTCGAATGTAAAGCCCAAAATCTTATTGGAAATATTGTCCGTCTCTCGTTTATTTAGAATTGAAAAAATTACTCCCCGAATAGCTTTGAATTTTTCTATTGCCTTTTACTAAAGGCAATAGAAAAAGCATCATTACAACGATCCAACAATAATAACAATCACAATTATGTCTGTCAATTCACAAGTTGTTTTATTCGCTATACAAGCGGCTGTTCGTTTAGAAGGGCAAGTTCGTCAAGTTCAAATTGATAAAATTCGAGATAATCGCTTGAATTTATTAACACCTAAATTCAGAGGACTTAATTTTAAAAGTGCAGTAAGGTGGTTCACTAGGGAAGGTGCTGCTTCGATTGCTAATAATCCAAATTTTATCCTTTTAGTTGATCGGGCAGAACGACGAGAGGGATTATCTGGACGCGATCAACAACGATTAATTGATGAATATATTCAAAGAAGAAATGTCCAAGATGGTTTGGTCGAGATTGATACTTCATATGGATTGTCAAGTGATAATGTTTTTGCGGTTACGAATGTAGCACAATGGCAAAGTAATGCTGGGCGTTATCCTTCTCCTTTACAACGAATATGTGGATCGTTAATAGAAATCGGTGTCGATTATTTCAAAAATTACTCGGGACTGATCAACACCGATACTACTCAAGGTAAAATGTTGATGTCTTTCTTTGATGCGATTGATGAAATTGATTTTGCAGAAGGACAATTACAAGATATTGCTTCCAAAATGATGGTTTCTACGCTAGAAGTTATTGACGAAGGAGTTGATCTGATTAGTGGAGGTTCGAATGCAACACTTTTGTTTAAGAGTATAACAAAAGGCTTGGTAACTGATATTAATATCTATATTACTAATGAAGGTGCAGGCAGTTTATTTAAGCAAGAACAGGCAAGAGATTGGGGGCAGTTGGTTTTTAAAAGTGTATTGACAACGGCAGGTGCTACTGTTTTGGATAATCCGAGTAAATTTTTATCAACGGGAACTGGAAGTGGTGCAGCGGAAATGGTTACGAGTGGCGGTAATTCTTTATTATCAAGTATTTTAGAAGATGTAGATGCAGGAAATGGGGTAGTAGTCAGTTTAAAAAACGTATTCACAACAGATACTTTAAGTAAAGTGACTCAAGCTAGTTTTGAAGTACTAGCACAACATCCAGAATGGTATGATATTGATAATGAAGGGCTTAAAAATGTTCTAACTGCTTTGATAAAGGAAGTCGCGACGTATCCTAATAGTTTAGGAATGGATATGTTGCCAGATTTAGCGACTTTAATTCTGACACAAACTGCTGGTAATCTACAATTGATTTATCAAGGAGATCCAACCGATTCAGCTAGTAATTTATTAGTAACGGCAACTGGTTTAGTCATTAAAACCCTTCAACAAGGTATTCCAACGGAAGATGGTCAGCCGTGGCAACCTGTATTTACAAAAACACAAATCATTGGTTTAGTAGATGGTGTTTTGCAAGAAGTTATTAGTAATCCAGATTGGATTTTAGCGAAAGCGGAAGATGCAAATCCACTTTTAGAAGATGTTTTAGCCGCAGTTTTCCAATCATTGCAGGGCGTTTCAGTCGGAAGCCTTAGCACTGAAACCAAAATGAGTATTGTCAAGTCTGCGATTTCGGCAGTAGCTTTGCGCCAAGATTTATTAGATAAATTAAATATTGATGGAGAAGAAACCCAATTATTAAATTATGGAATTGATATAGTATTAGATTTGGCTTTTGGTCAAAAATCTAATGCAAAAACCAAATGGGCTTTGGCTAATAGTTTGGCTATCAGTTTGTTAATTGATGGTGTGCTTTCGCGAATAGCTAAAGAAGGCGCATCAGAGGAAGTTGTTAATTTGACTAAGGAGTTTTTAGAAGGAGAGATTGAAGTATTGACGAATGGGCAACCTTTTGATATTAATGCGGTAGTTGCTCAGTTAAAATCGGGGAATACACTTCAACAGTTATTACAAAATTCTATCAATGCAGGAACGCGTATTACTGCAACATTGCTTGTAGAAAATCCAAATGCGATAAAAATCGGAAATGCTGGCGTAAAAAATATAGTTAATCATTTAGTGCAAACATTGGCGAGCTATCCTAGTGATATTAATACAGCACTTTTACCGAAGTTAGCGTTGATGATCATTACGGATACTTCGGCGAATTTAGGAACAATCGTAGGAGCAAATACAGATGATCCAGCCAAAAACCTACTTGTTTTAGCAGGACAAACGGCGCTCAATCAATTGGGTAGTGAGGATGTAAACGGAGCAATTCAGTTCAGTTATACGAGCGATCAAGCGATGAGTTTGTTAGATACGGTTTTTCAAAATGTAGTGAGTAATCCGACTTGGGTACTGGATGCGGCAGGAAATGCTAGTCCTATTTTGGAAAATGCATTGAGTGCAGCAATGTCATCATTGAAAGGCATTTCATTGCAAAATATGAGCAATGACACGAAAATAAATGTATTAAAATCGGCGGTTTCAGCAGTAGCATTGCGCCAAGATTTATTAAATAAAGTCAGTATAGATGGCGAGGAAAAAGCCTTATTATCAGGTGGAATTGAGCTTGTATTAAACTTAGCCTTTGGGCAAAAAGCCACAGCAAAAGCGAAATGGGCATTGATGAGCAATCAAGTCATGGGCGAATTGATGCAGGCGGTTTTGGGACGAGTGGCAAAAGAAGGCGCATCGGAATCGGTGTTGAATTTGGTTGACGAATTTTTACAAGGCGAGTTAGAAGCGTTGACCGATGGCGGTAATTTTGATATTGATGTAGTAATTGCTAAATTGAAATCTGGCGAAACACTTAATGTTTTATTGCAAAATTCCATCAATTCCATTACTCGTATTAGTGCAACACTGATTGCCGAAAATATAGATCGTCTTAGAATTGACAATCAAGGCGTAAAAAATATCGTTACTCATTTAGTGACAACTTTATCGGATTATCCAGCAAAATTCAGTCAAGCTATTTTACCTGATTTAGCATCAATGATTTTATTGGATACCTCGGATAATTTAGGAACAATAGTTGGAAGTAATGCGGATGATCCATCTAAAAACCTATTGGTTTTAGCTGGTCAAATTGTGTTAAATACTTTAGGCGAAACTGATGTTCAAGGCAAGATGACCATGAAATTTACAACTAATCAAGTTTTAGATTTATTGGATAATGTATTGCAACAGGTCGTGAGTAAGCCACAATGGATTTTAGCAGCAGTTGGCGGAACTGATCCATTATTAGCAACCGCATTAAAAGCAGCATTGACCTCTTTAGGAACGGCAAAAGTACTTAATTTGAGTAATGATGCGATAATTAACATTTTAAAAGCTTCCATTTCGGCGGTAGCAATGGATAGAGGCTTTATGGAGAAAGTAGGTGTGAATAATGAATTAGTGATGTCAATGTCTTTGGAAGTGGTTTTCAAAACAGTGGATGGGGATTTGTCTAGTGCTAATTTGAGTGCAGAATTAATGGTGATCGTAACGGAAACTGCAAAAGAAAAAATTCGATGGGCAATGTCTGATAATGATACGATTGAAGAATTGACAGAGGCAGTTTTGAGGCGAGTAGTGAAAGAAGGTACATCTGAAAAGACAATTGAATTAGTTAATACGTTATTAGCGCATGAAGTGCTTCGTATTGCGAAAAGCGAACCGTTTTCTCTTAATGATTTAATTGAACAATTAGATTCTCCTAATAGATTGATAGATTTAATTGGAGATTTTATTACTCCAAATTAAGGAATAGTTCGTAAACATTTTTAAAAACAAAATAGTGAATTTTCTATATGAAATTCGCTCATTATATTTAATAAAAATTTCATTATGAAATCAATATTTAGGTCAACCAGCTCTATTTTGTTATTGAGCGTTCTTTTTTTGGCGAGTTGTGTGCCTTATAAAACGATGTATAAACAATCGGTTACGTTATACAATCAAGCAGTCACAACTGAGACAAAGTTTAGGCTCGACCAAGTAAAAAAATCAGTGACTAACTTTAATGATAGTCCTGCTAAAAAAGATTTTAAAGTAGCTTATGATACCATTAATTCATTTATTTCTCAGTACAAAGATAAACTAGCAACCGATAATTTGTATGGAAATGCTTTGGCACTAAAAGCGATGTGTGAGTATGGTTTGGAGATGAATAACGTTGCGCCATCAACTGCTGAACAAGCTTTGACCTACTTAAAAAGCTCAACATCTAGTGACAAATCGAGAGATTTAGCGATGATGACGGCTATGCCAGGGTTGATTATGGGAAATCAGCTGTATGATAAATTGCCAGCAGATGATAAAACATTAGGAACTGTTGAATATAAGGGCTTGGCAGATATGGCAACGAGTGCCTCTGAGAGTCTTAAAAAAGGGCAAGAAGAGTTAAAAGGTGAGCCGAAAAGTAAAATGAATCAATATTTGGTGATGTCAGAATTGGCAGTTTATAAAAATTGGTTGGATGCTGTTTTTAATACAGTAGACAAAACATCGACTGATGCAGCAGTAGCACAAAAACGTCAGAGAGAAGATGATATTTTAAAATTAGCAAAAGGAGCAATTGGAAAATTGAGTGATCCTATTGTGGCTAAACAATGGAAAACACTAATTGGAATCTAAACTTAGTAGAGTAATATAGAAAAATGATAGAAAAAGTAATTTTAGAAAGACTGAGAGGGTATACGGAAGCTTTTTATCACAAAGATTTTGATAAATTGGTTAATTATCTACATCAAGATGAGATCAAAAGCTTTAGAGAAAACCTCGAATGGGTAGCAAAAGCCATGGAACCTTTTGGTGAAACAGAAGGTTTAATGTCGCTTTTTCAAGGAATAAGTGCTGAAGAACTGACTTTGTTATCGGATAAAGAATTTGTAGCAATGTTTTTTGGGAATACTATTCAAAAATTCGAGCATAAAGAAATTATGAAAATGGTTGATTCTATACGAATAGATGAAATTGATCATGCAGAATACATTGCGACGGTAGCTTATAGTTTTGATAATATATTTGAGGAAAGTAGTTTTCGAATGGGAAGTGAATTGAGTTTAATCAAATCACAAGGAATTTGGTATGTATTATTTCGCCCAGGAATGGAAGAAGCATTCAGTAGATATAAATTTGAGATTGAGAATTTTCGAGTCGCAAAGCAAAAAGATAATTCGGATTTTGCCGATACAAAAGATGAAGATATAGAGACATTTGGGCTTTATGGCTTTCGAACATATGGAGAAGATATTATTATTTATCCTCGTTTTAAAGCTGTTGATGGGTTTAGTGAGGGATTAGCAGCCGTCAAAGCGTTCAATAAATGGGGATATATTAATAAAAAAGGCGATTTTGTTATTAAACCTAGTTTTTTGGACGCTGCTTCCTTTTCGGAAGGATTGGCAAAAGTAGGGCAATTGACAAGTAACCTTGATAGAGTTTATGGTTTTATTAATAAAAAAGGAAAACTAATCATTGATTATAAATATCAAGATGCAGGCTCTTTTTCAGAAGGATTAGCAGCGGTTCAATTGAATGGTCTTTGGGGGTATATTAATCGTAAAGCCGAAGTCGTTATTAATTTTATATATCAAGATGTTGCCCCGTTTGAAGGAGGTGAAGCACGAGTAGAGCATGCAGGCGATTTTTTTGTAATTGATTATAATGGCGTTGTTTTGAGAGATATAGATGATGAAATGATTTTTGGTCATGATGATGATGACGACGATGATGACGATGATTTTTTTGGGGAAGATGATAGTTATGAAGATTATTTTTAAATTTAAATAAATAGAAAAATGAGATTATTAAAATATAGTTTAATCGTTTTTTGTCTTGGAATATTTTCTGTTGTGACTTACGGACAAGATAGAGCTGTATTGCAAGACTTATTGCAAAGCATGTCGAAGGCAGAAAAAATGAAGGTTTTGGAATATGCAAAACAACAAGAAAAAAGTATTGAACAGCAAATTTTAGAAATTTTGGATCGACTTCCTGAAGGTAATCAAGAATTGATTTTGGAATATGCTAAAGCAGTATATCAAGAAAAGAATGCAAAAGGAAGAAGACAAGCAGGAGTAGTTGATGCAGTTGATGCAGTCGATCATGAAGGTCATAATCATAAACCTGTTAATCCACAACTTTTGACGGTTATGGAATTTGATAAAGTAACCGAAAATTTCGGGACGGTTCAAGAAGGAAGTATAGTAGAACGCACTTTTACTTTTACGAATACAGGGACAAAGCCTTTAGTTATTAGTAATGCAAGAGGTTCTTGCGGTTGTACTGTGCCTGAATGGCCAAGAAAGCCTATTGCACCAGGAAGAAAAGGGACAATTCGAGTAAAATTTAATACGAATAAAAAGGTAGGAACACGAAATCAAGTCGTTACAATTGTTGCGAATACTGACCCAAAAGTTACCACTTTAAGTTTAAAAGGAAAAGTACTTAAAGGTAAGTAGTAATCTACGAACACCTTTATTAAAGGCTATAAAAAAGGTTCTCTGAAAATTATTGTGGAATCGAGGAATATTATTGCTTTTTCAAGATTTTATTGAAGGTGTCAGGTGTCAGGTGTCAGGTGTCAGGTGCGAGATTTTGGATCAATCAATTATTGATTATCAGATTTTACATTTTTCACAATCATTATCAAAGAACCGAAAAAAGGCTATATTTCTAATGTTGATTTTAAAACCAACATTAGAAATATAGCCTTTTTGTTTGATTATAAAAAGAATATTAACGAACTAAAGTAATATCACCATAAGTAAAACCAGCAACAACTTCGCCTTTGAAATTCGCGGCAGTGTATTCAAATTTATACACATAAACGCCCATAGGAGCATCTGTACCATCTACTTTTCCGTCCCATCCTACATTAATATCATCGGTATAAAAAACGCGTGCGCCCCAACGATTAAAGACAGAAAATTTAATATTCGAGATTTCACAGCCTGCATAAATATATAAATCATCATTATTTCCATCATTATTCGGTGTGAAAGAATTAGGAACAAATGGAGAACAAACGCAATCTTCCGTTTTGAGGTCGATAATTTGAGTAAGCGTGCCACATTCATTACTAATATCTACTTCGTAAGTGCCTGCAAAAGTAGCTGTAAAGACAGAATCACGAGGGTTATTTTGTAAGAAATAAACCGAAGGCCCTTTCCATAAATAAGAGGTAGCCGTCGGATCATATACATTAAAAACAACTACATTATCTTCACAAATCGTGGTATCGGCAGGCAAGGTAATTTGAGGTGAACTGCTTTCCGTTACTGAAATTGTATCAGTGAAGGCACAACTATTTCCATCTAAAAGATCAACATAATAAGTACCTTGAGTAGTCACAATAATATTTGGATCTGTTGAGCCATCTTGCCACATATGCATGCTAGCTCCTGGAACTGCTGTTTCTAAAGTAAGCGGATTTGAATCACAAATCATTGTATCAGCACCTAATCCATAGATTGCAGGATCATAAGGTTCATGAACAACAATCGTTAGACTATCAACTGATCGACAAATTCCTCTAAAAGAAATATCGTCAATACCGAAATCATTACCATTATTAAATGTACTTTGATTGATAATTTCAATCACCGCAGTAGTAGAAGTATCGGAATACCAAGTAGTGAAAAACTGTGTCCATTCACAGGCTGTTTGAGCAGAAGTAAATGGAGGTCCTAATAACTGTCCGTTAATGGAAAACTGTAATAATGGCAAAGTTGGTGCATTATTTAAAACGTTCGTTAACCAAGCAGAAAATTCATAATCTGTGAATGGCGTAACGTTAATTGTTTGTGACCAAACAACTGCATTCGCAACAGCCGTACCATTAATAATCATAAACTGAGTATTTCCAGTAGTATGATCGCCACAGCCAAAAAATCCTGGATGAACATTCTGTGGACTAGTATTAATAGAATATGTTCCTTCATTCCAAAGACTAATTGAATCTCTATAATCAGAGGTGAAACCAACATATCCATTAGAAAAATTGCCATTGACTACCAATTCAGTAGAATCAACAGTCGTCACTTCGATACTATAAGTTGTTGTAACGTCAGGTGTTGCTGTTGGGTTGATGATAGAAGTATCTGAAAGTCCAGCAGAAGGACTCCAAAAATATCTATAATTTAATGTATCAGGCGTGACGGTCGCATTGAGTGAAACCGTTTCTCCTGGGCAAATTGTTGCTCCTGGTCCAGCATTGACCCCACAAATAATTTGGGCATAAGAAAATTGAGCAGCGCCAAACATCAGAAAAGAAAATATTAGTAATGCTTTTATTTTCATAAAAATTATGGTTTGCTTTTAAAGGAAATTGCAAAACTAACTCAAATCAAATTAGATATGGATAATTTATAATAACTAAAAACATTTAAGTTGGATGAATTGCACGTCCTTAAATTGACTTTTATTTAATGATTCAAGCCTAATAATTTGATTTGGGTTTTTTAGCTCAAAATAAAGCTAAAAAAAACTGATTTAAAATTATTTTAGCTTTATTGACTTTGAGCCTATTATATATATAGACAATGATCAAAAATAGTAGGCTTTTTTATAAAATGATATAGAATATAATACAATACTACGGCTTTATATTGTACTCACAATAAATTTTAGAAAAGGTTTTTGGCTGTAAAAGGTTTTTGTCGCTTTTATTACGTGCAAAAAGGAGGGAAGGTAATAAAATGAGAAGGCACTGATGCTGATCAGTGCCTTCAAACAAAATTTTTAATCAAAACTTACCACAAATTTCCATCAATTCAAGCATTATGAAATGCTAATGATGATTAATTACAATTATTAATATTGCACCAAAAATTATGCCTTAATGCCAATTTTATCATAACTATAACTTTATAATAACATATATTTGAATGGTTAATATGTATTTGCGAGGATTTTATTTTTTCAATCTTACTTTTTTAACTACAAACTCTCCTAGCGCTTTTCCTTGAGAAACACCATTTGTAATAGCTGGCATATAATGAATACCTCCATATAAACGACTAATTGCAGCTTCATTTGCTGCACCATAAAATGATTTAAAGCTTCTCATTGGTAAACCATATTCTTCTTCGGAAGTATCATCAAAACTAAAGTCATCACCATAAATACTCGTTAATGCCACAGATGCAGCCGATGAAATTACACTATGACCACTTGTATATTCTGGAAAAGGAGGTGTTTGAAGTAATGGTTTCCATTTAGAATCTTTCATGACTTTATTAATATAGGTTTCTGGACGAACGAGATTGCTTCGGTATTTTTCGTCCCAACAACTAATAAAACCATCCGCTAGTGCAATCGTTGTAAGGGCATAGGTCATACTCGTTTCTTCAAAATTAGACTTGACTTTTCTAGCTGCTAATGCAGAAATATTGACCCAATGACCGCCTGGAGTGATTTTTTTAGTGGCATACATGACGTGTCCTTGATGGTGAGAAACATAAGGATTGCAATCCCAAAATTGAGCAATTGCAATATTTTCTTGCATCTCTTCCGATAATTTGGCGATTGCATCATCTGAATAATATCGCCCTTTGGCATGAACGACCATTGTTTCTTTATAAAATTGACTGCTTGGAGATTCATTATAAGCTGTTGGTAATTCGGGCTTAAATTGTTGTGCAGAATCAATTGCAAATGGTCTAATCATCCGCCAATGTGGTTCAATTCCATCCATGAAATCTGGCGGAGTTGGCACCCATTTTTGTGGATCATCCGAAAGCGCGTACTTGGAATAAGAGCGCGTTTCGTGATACTTATCACCTTTTGTCCATTCTATAATATGGTTGGCAACAGCATCTCCATAAGCAATCGAATTCTTGAAAACACTTTTAGGAATGCCCATTGCTTTGAATTCCTTATAAAGCTGTTCTTGAAAAACCTGAATACTATCTTCTGTGAAAATTAGCTTTTTACCAACCGCTAAAAAAGCTTGAACACTCGCCAAAGGATAACAATATTTTTTATTAGGATCAGGTTGAGGGATATTTTTTAAATCCGTCAATTGCTCATCTAAACTTTCGTAAATACTATCGGATTGATGACGAATTACTTCATAAGCCGCGATACTTGGATAAACATAAATCCGACTTGCGACTGGCGGAGAAAAAGTATTATGTACAATAATATCCGTCAATCGTTTCATGGAACGATGCAAAAATTCAGGGTTATTCGCAGCAGCTTGATATTCTGCTTCTGGTTTGCTTGCTTCTTCACAACTCGACCAAAAAACAATCATGAAGCTACTCAATAAAAGAATTGGTATTATATTTTTCATTCGTTTTAGTTTAATATTTTATGCGAATTAAAAGTCTATTAATGCTTTAGCAATCACAATCTTTGTAGAGTTCGCCTTTCTTAAATTCGACTATTGCATTTTCATCTATCTTAGGTATAGAAACCCATCCAAAGGTATAATTAGGACAAGTTTGTACTAAGCATTCGCTATTATTCACCGATTTATTATAATAAGTATAAGTGTTATTTTCCTTTGTAATACTAAGTACAGGAATATCAAGGCATTGAATTTGATAATATTTTCCAATTAGAGTTCTATTGTTAAAGTCGATTTCTGGAAATTTACATTCTTCACAATCTTGTGCCGCGGCTTCCCATTTTTTATACAAAGAATCACTATTGAGTATTAAACCTATTGCTAATAAATTTTCATCTTCAATGATCTCATCCGCATTAAAACGAATATCCTCAACTTGAATGCCTTCCACATTAACTAAATTATCAAATTCAGGCATATCATCCACAACCGTGCAGTCCGTTCCAATTTTGCAGCCCATTAAGAGGCTTGTTATTATCATTATAAAATATAATTTTTTCATTTTTTTTATTTTTTAGAAAAAAGCTTCCGCTCAATTTTAGAAAATCAAATTCCTATCCTAGCTTGTAGGTTATTTCGCTTTAGATCATTTTAATTTTGCGCCTTAATGATCTGTAATTTATCTTCATTTT
>CAKZLL010000197.1 GCA_937125475.1 uncultured Saprospiraceae bacterium
CAGTTCCAGCAGCATCTACTTTCACATAAGGCAATTTGTCTACTAATGAATATTTTCCTTCAAAATCAATATTTCCTTTTAGGCGATGGAACTCCATCAAATTTCCTCTTCGACCTTCCGCTAATACCTTGAGCGAATCTCCAAATAAAAATTTATCATTTCCTATATCATATTTAAGAAAACCTTTGGTAGAAAATATTGGTCGATCCTTACGGCTATAAATCGGTGTCATTACTCTTGGATAAATTAACCCTGTATCGCGTTTAATATATATCCCTGTATAAACCTTATCTCCTGCCAAATTTCGTGGCACATCATAATCAATCACCACATTTTTTCTATCAATCGCACTTTTAATCGAGAACCAACTACTATCCCCTACTGCTGGAGAAAGTAACTTCGCAAATCCCTCCAATTGCAATTCCTTTCGATCTGCTTTTAACTTCGCTTTTCCTTGGTAAAAGATTTTTTTATCTAAATAGAAGTTCTGTGAAGGCAAAACTGTTCCTTCACCAACGGTTGTTAATTTGCCTTTTTGTTTGCCTTTTCGAGTACGAGAAATATCAATTTTATCAAACTTAATCTCTTGTTTAATAGAATCAACATCATATTTATAAAAACCACCTCTTGCCGTATATCTGTTTTTACCTAATACATTTACAATCGTCTTATTAATCGTATGATATTTGTTAATGGTATCAGCCAAAATCGTTGCATCTTCTAGCGTCTGCATTTTAGCGTCTCTCTCAATCTCGACCAATCCATCTTTAGGATAAATAAAAGCATCTGCCGATTGAATAAAAGGAACACCTTCTATTTTTAGTAAGTTAGTTGATAAATTATAATTTGCCGTTGTACCAGTAAAAGACAAAGAGTCTTGATCCTTATGAGTTGATAAAAAGACCGCTTTCCCATCTTTTGATTTAAAATCAATGGTTCGTGCTTTCATATCCCATTTGAACTCATCCATTGAAGTTCGATACTTATTATAAGGCATATTCGTCGAAACCTCGTCTGAATTAGATATAAAATTACTCTCTTGTTTATCAAAATCTATATCAGCTTGAACGTTCGAGGTACTAAATGCAATACCTACTGAGCCTTGAGTTTTAATCCGTAGATTCGAGCTATCAGCCGTCACACCATTATATCTAAAACGCAAGTTATCAGAAGTCAATGCTGCTTCTGGCCAGTCCAAAATACCATCACCATACAAACCACCAGGCGTAAGAATCGCCAAACCTGTTAAGGAAAATCGGCTATCAAAGACTTCAAAGGGCTTTTCTTCCGTTTCAACATACATACTATCTTGGTAAGGCTGCCAGTTCACACTCACTTGCTCTCCTCTCAATCTAGGAAACTCATAAGCTGCACCTTTAAATTTTTCAAGGTTGAATGAATCGGCTGTTGCCAATAGTTGTTTTGGTAGGAAAATAATATCCTCCGAGTTAATTTTAGCCGTCAGATAACTGACCGATCCTTCCCCCAGAAGCCCTTTATTATTCATCGAGATTATTCCTTTATAAATACCTTTCCCTCCATAAATTTCCATTCCTCCTGGTTCGGTAGGTGTTTTAAATCCTAGAGACATATCCCCTCTCAGCTTTAAAGTCTCTTCAAAATCGGGCATAATTCCACCAGAAACTAATTTTCCTTGGAATTTCATACCACGAGGGTCGAAGGAATCTAGACTATCCAATAAAAAAGGCGGATTAATTTCAAAGAAAAACGAATCTCGTTTATAAGCACCTCCTTGTGTTCCTTTTGCATCATAATAGACAAAACAAGGATAATCACTTGTCAGCATGGGGTATTCTTGATAATTCTTTCGACTCGATTTATTATCATCTTGATCAATACTAATCACGCCTTTCATATCTTCAATTCGAGTACCAAGCGGAATTAAATACGGTCTTCCTGTTCGGTCTAGCCCTCTATTGGGATCTGGAATTCGAATACGTACCGAATCAATATCATTTCCTTCAATTTTAAATTGATCATATTTAAATTGAAAATCAGTACCATCAATGATGGTAAAACCAGCAAATAATGTCCCGTTAAAATTGATATTTCTGTTTTTCTGAAAGACAATTTCTTTTGTATATGGCTTAAAACCAACCAATTGAGAATCACTCAAGATCACATTATTAACTCCATTTACAGTAAGGTCATAATTATCTAGATTGATTACTCCATTTGTTTTGCGAGAAGAAGAAACAGCTTTGATATTATCATAATCTATCTGCTGTCTGCTTGCCGCAGCATAATTGATTGTTTTATCTTTTACAACAACGAGTTTGTTTTCTTTATCATAATAAATAAAACCATTCTCAACCAAATCGAGTAAAAGCGGTGTAATTGTCCGTACTGAATATTTAGGATTAAGTGCTTTAGCAAGCTGTTCCACATCAAGTTCTCGTATATTTTTTTTCTCAGAAAATGCCTTAATTGTTGAAATCGGATTATAGGTTGATATATTTTGATAATTAATATACTTACCATAATCAAAATAATTAAGTGAAGCAAAAGCTGCTTTTCTAGGTCGTCCACCAGCGCTTCGGATTGTATTTTGACCAATTTCGATCGAATCACTATCAATTCCCCAACCAATTTTCTCTACATCCATTTCCACATTATGAAAGGAATTAAAAAACAAAGTTTTAGAGTTTCCTGATCCTGTTCGAGTAAGTACTAATTCTCTTTTAATAATATTAAATCTAAAATCAGCGCTCGGATGAAAAATAGAATCACCACTAAAATAAACACTTACTTCCACATTTTGCGCTACAATATATTCATTTCTACGAATAACATATTTATCAGCATAGGCAGTAATAGCGAGTTCATCATCATTTTTAAAAAAGTCCATTCGAGCTTTATTTAGCTCTCCACCAAGTCCAATAACACTACTTCCATGCAACTGAAAACCACCTCGATATCTAATTTTATCCCCTAGGTTTTTAATATCAATATTACTTCTAAATGATCTAAAACGAGGATAAGAACCATTGTTCCCTGCGTTAATAACGATTTTATCGGTAAAACTACCTTCTTGAGGATCAGAGAAAAAAGTCGGATTATGAAAGATAACTTTCTTGACTGAATAGTTATTCGTTTTCGTTTTTATTTGATACTTATCAAACGTACAATATACATTTTCTCCTAATTGCACACGAGACCAATCCGCTTGACCTTTTTCCCCTTCCCATAATAAAGTAAGCGGATAGTAAACCCCCAATGTTTTTTTAATAATGATAGAATCTTGCTTTCTTTTACCGATAATATCCGTTTCTGGAAAAGCAACAGATATAACGCCCTTATCTAGTTTAAATTCATACTTTTTAGAAGTTGCCAACCATTGAAGCCCTTTTTCGGAGGTGAAACGCAAGGCATTATATTTGAATAGTTTTTCTGAAAAGGCGAGATAGGCGAGATAATTTTTGGTTTTAGAGCGTTTAATTGTTGAAATATAGCTGCCCATGATATCTATCCAAGGATCAAATTGATCTTTGAAAACCCCTTGATTAATCATTTCATTATTCGCATTTAAAAATACTACAAAGAAATTTGCACGCATTTTCAACTTCAACATTTGATTACTCAATGCATGAATTTTGACAAATTGATCGTCCGAAAAACGACCCGCAGTCAAATTGAGTTTGAAAGTTTCAAAAGAAGCTTTGTAATCCTTTCGTTTACTCGCGGTTAATAATTTTTCAAGTTGATTAGTATATTCTGTTTTATCACTAGAAAATTCCGTTAAATTTTGAGCTAATACAGTCGAGACCGAATTAGTCATCAAAAAGAGGACAATAATAAATACTAATTGCTTTTTCATAAATAATGCTTAGTTATAATTTCAAAGGTGAAAAACTCATTCTAAAAACTGACATCCTGTTTTGCGAAGCGGTTATTTAAGGAAATCCCTAAATAGAACGCCTGAAATGATTTTATTAAAAATCAATGCGACTAAATCTAATGAAATAACAGGTAAATTAATAAAAAATAGCTGGCAAGTACTCAACAGTTTATCATTTTTAATAGATAAACTAACCAGATACTTAAATTTGATTCTATCATTTTACATTAAATGATAAACTAACACAGATAGGATAAATAGTAGATTGTATTGATAACGAAAAAAGTGATCGAAAATTATAATTTTAATGAAGGAGATTTTTAAAAACAATTGAGGCAAGCATCTTATTGATAAAAGAGAACCAACTTACCAAAAGTTATTTGATATTTTAGTTGCAGCGCAACGCCACCGTTTGTAGAAAATGATTAAGATGTTAAATTTTAGGTACAGCGTACCGACACAAAACACAAGCATTTAGTTAATAATATATTATATTTTTGTGTCGGTGCGCTGCACCTAAAAAAGTCCATTTAATTTATAGCTACAAACGGTATCGGTTCTCTGAACCTAGATCTTAAATAACTTTTGTTACAGTGTATTAAATATAAAAAATAAGGATTAAATGCCTAAATAGCACCTAATCCTTATTTCATTTGTCGATTAATTAACCAATAATCAATCAACCAATATTTCTAATTTGGGTTGTTTTATTTCCCTATTTCATATTTCATCATGACCATTTTTAAGATTTCAAAAAACTGCTTATCCGTTCCATCAATCGCTCTACGCACCCAAAAACCAGCGGCTACATCGGATTGATACCAATTATAACCTAATTTACGTTCAGAATCTGCATAAGCACGGAAAGTTTCTTGATCATAATTATTGCCATATTTTTCAATAATATCGCCTTCTTTTTGCAAATGAAGATAAGCACGATAATAAATCGTTGCCATTTCTGCTACTTCATCATTATAATATTTACTAGCAATAGTATTAAAAAGTTTATTTTTCATACTTTTTTCTAAAGTCGTTTTAACTTTCGTCAAAAAAGCAGGATTGTAATGTCCAAATTCAGCTGAATTATAATCAATACCATTCGTATGAGGTCCAGAAACAAAAACTGGCTCTCCTGTAATTGTAGCTAATTTATTAATATTGATATAATCTTTTAGGATGGCATAATTGTATCGAATACCAAAATTTAACCAAGTGTGATCAACCGACCTAATCATTTCTCCTTTCTTGCTTTTAGCACTTGTCCAAGAACTTAATGCATTTTGGATAGTTGCGCCTAAGCCCTTTTTAGTTGTAGTAGTTGTTGAACCTGTATTTTCCTTTAAAAAGCCTTTATCATAGGTATTCAATACCTTTTTTAGTATTTTAAAGAATTTTTTATCCGTACCATCTGCCCTTCTTCTCAACCAAAAACGACAAGCTACATAAGAATTTGACCAGTCATAACCTTTACTATTATGCTCACTTGCTGCAAAATCACTAAATCCTTTATAATAATCAGGAGTATAACTAACATCTATATTTTGTTCATTATTTACAAAGATATACGCATCATGATACACCCTAGCCATCTTTTCAATTTGACTATTATAAACAGCTTGTGCAACGGTGTTAAAAGCACTTCGTTTCATGCCTTCATCTAAAGTATTTTCTACTTGTTCGAGAAAGTCTGGATTGTAATACCCGAATTTATCTGAATTAAAATCTATTCCATCTCCGTGAGGACCAGAGGCAAAAACTGGTGTTCCTGCGAGTTCTCCAAGTAGTTCAATATTGACATATTCCTTGAGTACAGCATAATTATATCGAATACCGAAATCCCAAATTGTATAATCATTTTCGTAAGTCGGATCTCCTTTTTGAGCTTTTTTGAGTGACCAAACCGTCATTGCTTCCTCTATTTTATACTCTAAAGGACTGCTAAGAAATTTGAATGCTGGCTGAATCACAACCGCTCCAATGACTAAAACAGTAGTAATAATAGTAACTAAAGATAATCTTCTTTTCATTTTATTTTTATTAAATAGGTGTTGAAATATTGACTTAGTACACTGTAACAAAAGTTTTATAATCAATTGCACTGTCACTTTAGTGCGGTGACTGATCAGGAGGTTTAAATACCTCGACTTTAGTCGAACATATTGATAATGTGGCGGTTAAAACCGCGATCTTAGCCCATTTTAGTTCACCGCGCTAAAGCAGCGGTGCAATTGAAAAGATTAATAAATTTATGTTACAGTGTATTAGAACGCCAATAAATATATTATTAATATAATATATTTATTCTAAATAATATTCTGTAATAATAATTATAAAATACCTAACTGGTAAGAAAAGAGGATAAATATTAGTTTTGTGTGACAAACCCAGAGAAAATTTGTCTGATTGATTATCTAATTTGAATTCATTATTAATAGAAATTATATCGGTATCTTTAAATTTGGTCTAAGACTAGTCAATTTTGACCTATATTTAGATAATATTAGTCTTATTTCTTCGGCTCTTGTTGTATCACCGATCAAATGATGATATTGGTTAAGTTTCATCACTTTCTCAAGCTCAAAGCACCAATACATCGACATAATTGGATTGATCCAAAGTTTGCTTCCATAGGTTCTAAATGTCTTATGATGATCGCCATAAAATCCTAATAATGAACTAGCTATCGAATTGACTACAATACTTGGGTAGGCATTCATTTTCTTATTAGCAAATTCAATAGCATCTAAAAACTTCTGGACTTCATCCATTTTTTTGAATAATTGAATTGCGCCTAAATAACCTTCATTTTTCGTTAAACTTGCCACGTTTTCCAAAAACCTATAATGAGAAACGCCATGATAAGTATCAACTCCGAAGCCCAGACAAACCAAGTAGGTCTTGGGTATTTTTAGATCGTATACTGCTTTCATAGATGCGATATCTTCAATCGGCGTACCGAGTTCTTCTTCGTCTCCAAATAGAAGGCTATCCGTTCCGCCATCCACTAAAATGATCGTGTCAATCGAGAATTTATCAACTAAATAGGCATAAGCTGCTTTCAATGGTTTCGCGCCTGTTCTTTCAAAACAATAGATTTTTTCTTCGATTCCTATCGTAGCTAAATATTCACATAAATACTTTTCTGGGAAGTAATATTTCATCACTTTTTTTTCATCATCCTTTGTGACGACACTACAATCTGGAAAAACTTCTTTAGCCGTTGAGTCGCTCATTCTTACAAAAGAAAGATTCGCTAAATGTACTTTTTTGCCTTGTTTTCGTAAATTGAAATAGAACGGTAAGCCGCTATAAATATCAAAACCACCTCCAATTCCCGCAATTAAAACATTATTGGAATCTTTTAAATTTTCAAATAAATAGTTCTGATGTAAAGACATAATGATTTTTTTAAATGCTCTGTTTTAATTTACAAAGGGCTTTCATTTGATTAAATGAAAGCCCTTTAAATAGTTCTCAATTGTAAATATTAACCAATTCCTGTTCCGCCTCGATCAATTGTTTTTTTAATCTTGGGCGGCAAAAGATTATATAACTGATTGACATAGATCCTTAATTTATCATAATTGCCTTGACTAATTGCCTCCTCACCTTCTTTGATAATCTGCTCGCCACGTGCTTTATCCATGTATTCTTCTTTTTTACTCACATAATAGTAAAAAGTAGAGACCACACCTTGAGGATTTTTCCAATAAATTCGACCACCCAACTCTTGCAATTGATCAATTATTTCTTGGATTTTCAACCGACTATTTGTTGCTAAGAAACTCTTTTCTCTATCTACAATACGCTGATATTGTCTTCCGTCTGCCTCAGTTGCATATTCTCCTTCAATGGCACTTTTAGCATCTCTCTTAGCCTCAAAATATTCCATTTTAATTTTGATAATATGCTTATCTCGCGTTAAACTATCAACGCGTTGTGCAATTTTTCGTTTCTGATCTTCCAACTGAAATTTCTCATCCGTCACATCATCTTCCGCCAAATTACCTATTCGAATTGACATTGTACGAAGTTCTTTTTTAAACTTACTCAACTCCGCAGCCGTTTCAAAATTCTCTTGGCGTTCTGCTGCCGACATTTCACTATTTACCGCTAATAAAAGCTTATACACTTCATCTTTTAAACGAGAAATTTGAACATGTCGCTCTGATGGATTAAAGACATTTTCATACTCTTGATCTGTCAATAACAAATAAGCATTGATCGACAAATCCCTCGATTCTGACATTTCCAAAGTAATCTCAATATCTGAGCCTTTGACTAAATCTCTCGTCAAATCCTCTCCTTTAACAATGATCATCCCGATTGTTTGATTTGCCGAAGGCATCGCATAACCTGGACCTTCAACGACATTAATCGTAATTTGATCTAATGATCCTTTTTTAATCGTTTTTGTAATTTCTTTTACTAAAGTCCGTTTCGTTGGAAGAATAGCATTTTTTTCAAAAATAATATCCAATACCGTTGTCCCTGTTTCAATATCATCAATTTCCAAACAAATATCATTTGGAAGCGGCTGACCAACTACATTATATCGACCATGCGTGATACCGATAGGCGGAACATCGACCGAAATCAGGTTATTTTTTTTATCAAAAACCTTAAAATCATAAATATTATGGGCATTTTGTGCCAAAATTAGATATTCACTAATTCGGTTCTCTAATGCTTTAAGTCCTGTATCAAAACCGCCATCTCGTCGCGTGATTCGATAATATAAGCCCGAAACGTTCCCTTGTATCAATGCCGTGAAATACTCATCTTCTTCTTGTGAGGTTTTTTGATACGCCGTTTTGATCGTCAAATTCGATTTTTTCGCATTTCCATCAATAGCTGCGGGCAACGAAGGAGCGATTTTTTTAGGTTTTGTACCCGCATAAAAAGCCGCACCAATCGCGACAGCCGTCGTAGGATCTATGTTGCAATTCACCTCAATTTTCAATGTTTCTCCAATAAATTCCCGAACAAAAGGAATGTATGTCGAACCACCGACCATTAAAATATATTTAAGTGCCTGAGGTGCAATTTGATTTCGATTGAGCATATTTTCTATCATATCAATCGTTTGCTCAATATAAGGCTGTAATATATTTTCAAAACGCTGGCGCGTAACCAACATATAAATATCAACCAATTCGCCGTCTTCATCTTCGATTTCAAATTCGATTTCGGCGGTTTGCGAATTAGACAAGACGATTTTTGCTTCTTCTGCTTTGTGCAAAAGCACTTGATAAAGCTTATTATATTTTCCTGACGCGCTTTTTAATTCTTGCTCTAAGTTTTTAAAATTGCCCTCATGTTCGATGAATGGTAAGATCAGTTTTTCGACAATTTGTTTATCAAAATCCGTTCCACCCAAAAAATTATCGCCTTCATGATCTAGGACTTTCATTTCTCCATCTTGAATGCTGACCAAAGCCACATCAAACGTACCACCACCTAAATCATAAACCAACCATTTGCCTTCTTCGAAAGCTTCTTCGTCCTTATTTGCGTAAGCTAAACTCGCTGCAATAGGCTCTTGCAACAACACAACTTGCTCAAAACCAGCCGCTTCACCTGCTTTCTTAGTTGCATTAGATTGAATAGTATCAAAAGAAGCTGGAATAGTAATAACCGCCGCTTCGATGGCTTCGCCCGTATGAATGAAATTTTTAAGCTCCTTCAATACTTCTGCGGAAAGCTCGATTGGAGATTTATTATCATTAAGAGATTTTATCGAATACGTATCAGCCGTTCCCATTTTTCTTTTAAAAGCGGCAGCTACATTTTCGGGATCGCGTTGAAGGTATTCACGCGCTTTATCACCTACCAAAATTCTATTTTTGCGGAAAGCCACTACCGAGGGAAGCGTTTGTTTGAGGGTAATGGGGTTTCTAAAAATTTCTACATTCCCTTTGCTAAACTTAGCAATAGCTGAATTTGTAGTACCTAAATCAATTCCAAAATTTATCATCGATGTTTATTGTTTTATTATTTGACTGTTTTATGGTGTTATTCTGAATAATAGACTTGTTCTGCAGCAGTTTAATGGGCTGCCTCGTTCAAAATAAAATTTCCTGCCGTCTC
>CAKZLL010000198.1 GCA_937125475.1 uncultured Saprospiraceae bacterium
CAGGCTCGAATTTTATATGCGGATAGCGCAGGACGCGTTAAAATTGCTTCGGCTTTTCATGAGGCACTTCAAGACGGTCGAATTTCTGCTCCTATCGTTTTGGGGCGTGATCATCATGATGTTTCTGGAACAGATTCGCCTTATCGCGAAACGTCTAATATCAAAGATGGATCAATGTTTACAGCAGATATGGCGATCCAAAATGTAATTGGAGATGGTTTTCGTGGTGCCACTTGGATTTCAATTCACAATGGTGGTGGAGTCGGTTGGGGCGAAGTCATGAATGGTGGTTTTGGAATGGTTATCGACGGTTCAGAAGATTCTCAGCGTCGCTTAGAAGCTATGTTGTTTTGGGATGTTAATAATGGAATTGCACGTAGATCATGGGCAAGAAACAAAGGCGCAATATTCGCGATAAAACGTGAAATGGCTAGAAATTCGAATTTGAAAGTAACTGTGCCTAATTTGGTAAGTGATGAAAGTTTGGAAGGATTAGTCTAAAAAATCGTAACCTAAGTGTCAAATATAAATAGCTACAGGTTCTAATCTGTGGCTATTCTTGAATTAGGGCGAGTTAATGCTGAATTGGAGTCTTTTTTTAATAAAATTTTTCACGATCTTTATAATTCTCCAAACTGGAGCACCAATTTTATCACTTTTCAAGGATTTTAACATAAAATGAGCATCAAAAAAGTAGTATTCTTTTTACTTGTTACAGGAATGGCTGTTGCTTTATTGTCATCAAAAACATCAAAAGAATCTTTTCCTAAAAAATATTTTCGATCGCCAGTCGATGGACCTATTCAATTGTCGGGATCTTTTGGAGAATTACGATCCAATCATTTTCATTCAGGCATTGATATCAAGCCACAAAAACGCGGTAGATCTGGGCAAAATATTTATGCTGCTGCGGAAGGTTATGTCTCGCGTATTCTAGTCTCGCATCGCGGTTATGGCTATGGAATGTACGTTAAACACCCTAATGGTTATACAACGGTTTATGGTCATTTATTAAAATTCAATGATAAAATTGCCAAGCATATCGAACAATTACAATACGATAATGAAACCTTTCATATTGATAGTGATACATTTCCGCCTAATCTTTTTCCAGTTAGAAAAGGGGAGATTATTGGTTATTTAGGAAATTCTGGGAGTTCGGGTGGAGCGCATTTGCATTTTGAAATTAGAGAAACGGAATCTGGTCATGCCTTCAATCCGTTACTTTTCGGCTTGACCGTTAATGATAATATTCCTCCAAAATTACAAGAACTCAAAATTTACAACCTTAATCATAAGTTAGAAACTATTACGACCAAAAAATATTCGATCAAGGCTAACAAGAAAAACAAAGGTTATTATTTGCCAAGCAAAGAAATTACAGTAAAATCGGGTCGTGTTGGAATCGCATTAAAAACCTTCGATTTTATGACGGGCGTTTCTAATTGGAATGGTCCTTATAATATAAAAATGTATCAAGATGATTCCTTGATTTATCATTTCGAGGTCAATGAGTTAGCTTTTGAAGAATGGTATTACTTAAATGCACATGTTGATTATCAAGAGTTTAAACAAAAGAAAAGTTATTTTAATCGCTGTTTTTTATTACCAGGAAACGGAAATACTACGATTTATAAAGAAGCAATCAATCAAGGAATAATCGAATTGCGAGAAGGCGAAACGGCTAATATCAAGCTAGTTGCTCAAGATATTACAGGAAATAAATCGAGTATTGGATTTAAAATGGTACGAAAAGGAACGGATGTGCCGAAGGACTTTGCAACATTCAATTATATTTTGCCCTATAAAGAACGAAACGCTATTCGCCAAAACAGCATAGAAATGTATTTTGACGAAGGCTCTTTTTATGAAGATGTTTATTTGCAATACAGCTATTCAATCGACAAATCCAATCATTATTTTGCTGGAGTTCATCATATTCATGATAAATATGTACCGCTTCACACGCCTTTTTCTTTAAAAATAAAACCCTCTAAACCCATTGCTGATTCTCTAAAATCAAAATTAACAATCGTTAGATGTGATGGGACTAGAGGAGAAGCTGGTTTTTCTTCTAAATGGGAAGGTGATTTTCTCGTGACGAAAACGAGATCTTTTGGAAGTTATTCCGTGATGTTGGACACAATTCCGCCTGTTATTACGTCTAAATCCTTTTCTAAAAACATGGCAAATCAAACTAAGATGACCTTTAAAATTAAAGATAATTTATCGGGTGTTAAGTCTTTTAATGCTTATGTAGATGGTAAATGGATCTTATTGAATCACGATGGCAAATCAAGACAATTGTCTCATACTTTTGATGAAAAAATCAGTAGAGGAAAGCATCAATTAAAAATAGAACTCAAAGACAATCAAGATAATATTACTGTTTTTGAAGAAGAATTTGTTCGATAAATTTAATGATTTTTGTTTCGTTGCCAAACTATTTTTATTATCGTTTTAAAGTTAATTCATACAACAGGTTTTAGTTTGATTTATTCTTTATACTGGAAACAGCCAATTTAAAAACTGGTTATTTCCAGTATAAAATATTGCTGATTAGCTATTCTATTTTACCTTTCTTTATTTTCTAATCTTCTTTCTAAAAATTGGTTCATTGACAATTTTGCCTTTTAGTCCAATGTGGGCTTGCCCCATTGTTCTAATTCGTTGAAAAACAACGGGGCAAGCCACCGCTGGACTAAAAGAATATTCATTCTGGCAAAAATTGTCAATGAACCTAAAAATTTAAGTCAATTCTTTGAACAAAAATCTTACTTTTGTATTTAGTTCACTATGCAACTAATATATATAAGTAATGATTGATTTCAAAAAAGATGATTTACCAGAGCCGCCAGTAGGTTTTTTATTGGCAAAAACTCATTTACTACTAAAAAGACAACTCAATCGCGCTTTTGCAGAAGCTGGTCATGATGTGACAGTCGAGCAAATGGGGCTATTGATTTTTCTTTGGCATAAAGAGGGTTTTTCTCAAAGAGAACTCGTAAATAAGGTCAAAAAAGTCAAATCTAGTATTGCAAGATTGATTGATAACATGGAAAAACGCAATTTAGTGGTGCGTGTTGCCGATCAATCGGATAAGCGAAACAAGTTAATTTATTTGACACACAAAGGAAAAACGCTAAGAAATGATTTGGAAATCATTTTAAATCAACAATTAGCGAAAGCCTATAAAGGAATTCCAGAAGAAAATATTGACATACTAAAAAATACTTTGAAATGTATGTTTGTCAATTTACAAAAAGAAGAAAATTAGTTCACTAGACAACGAATATTGCCTAATAATAATTAATATGAAACATATTCAAAACTTTTATGTCCATACCCAACCAGATGGAAACGAACTAAAATGGGTCGGAACAACCAAAAATAATAGTCAATTCGAAATCCGTCGCTCGACAGATGAAATTGATTTTACGGTAATCAAAACATTGGATTTAAATGCTCAGAATGCAGAAGAATTTAATTTTTTTGATAATGATATATATAAAGGAAGGCTTTATTATCAAGTTGCCTATTATGAAGGGGAGACAGAAGTACAAATTTCGCCTGCATTCAAGGTTGAAAATGAGAAAAAACGTTTTAATTGGGTCAAATTTGGACTTCGTGCTTTGGTCGCGATTGCCTTAATTGCTATTGTTCGTATGGCAACTAAGAAAATTGGAACGCCGCCAGAAGATGCGCCGATTCGAGTAACTGCACCGAATACCTCCGCTGTCAAGCTGGTTGATGTAACTTACAAAAACTTCAATACACAAATTGAAGCATTAGGACAGGTGATTTCTACACAGCCGATTGATATTGTTTCGGAAGTGAGTGGTCGAATTTTGAAAGGTGATGTAGTTTTGCGCAAAGCCAACCGATTTAAAAAAAATGCTTTACTTTTTTCTGTGGATAATCAAGAAGCAATTCTAAATCTAAAGTCTCAACGAAGTAATTTATTGAATGCAATTGTGTTGATGTTGACTGATTTGAAATTGGATTTTCCAAATGAATTTGAGAAATGGAATAGCTATTTTCAAACTGCGGATGTCAATCGAACTCTAGCACCTTTGCCTACGATTGCAAATGAGCGAGAGAAAATTTTCATCTCCTCTAAAAACATTCTTGGTCAATATTATTCCATCAAAAGCGCAGAAGAGCGTTTGACAAAATATGCCGTTTATGCGCCTTATGGCGGTATTATTACTGATGTTTATACGGACGTTGGTGGTGTGGCAAATCTAGGAACGCGTGTAGTCCGAGTGATGCGCACGGATCAATTAGAACTAGAATTACCAATTAGAAAAGAAGATATTCGATGGGTAAAAGTAGGAACAAAAGTTAGATTATACAGCGAAGATAAGCGTCAAAGTAGTTCAGGTTTTATTGTACGAATTAGCAATACTTTAGATCCGAGCACACAATCAATCAATGCCTATGTGAGTGTTGGAGGTAGAGGAATTAAGTTGTATGAAGGCATGTATTTGAATACAGAAATCACAGGTCGAGGCGTGAATAATGCGATGGAAATCGACCGAAGGGCTGTTTTTGAACAAAATAAAGTTTTTGTGATGCAATCGGATAGTACACTGCGTGTAAAAACGGTTAAAATCCATAAAGTCAATACCGAAACGGTTTTATTTTCTGGGTTAGTGGCAGGTGAAAAGGTAGTGAATGATAATCTTTTAGGGTTGTCAGATGGTGTAAAAATTATTCCGCTCAAGTAAGAATGGTTGAGTAGCTATTTTGTTATTTGATCAAAATCAAAAACTTTAGAAATGAAAAAAACAATAGAATTTTTTGTAAAATATAAGATTTGGACGAATTCTTTTATTTTTCTAGTGTTTGCAGGCGGAATGTATAGCTTATCTAATTTAAAAAATTCTTCTTTCCCTCTTTCAGAATCGACTAATGTTTTGGCAACGGTCGTTTATCCTGGAGCAGCTCCGCAAGAAGTGGAAGAAGGCATTATTTTAAAAATTGAACAATCACTAGAAGGCGTTCAAGGTATTAAAAAAGTAACTTCGGTTTCTTCGGAAAACCTAGGAACAATCAATGTTGAAATTTTCAGTAATTACGATATTGATAAAATGGTCACGGAGGTTAAAAATTCCATTGACCAAATTAATTCTTTTCCGACAGGAGCAGAAAAACCAATCGTTTATAAGCGCGAACCACTTGATCCTGTCGCATCTATGATTTTACAAGGTGATGCATCGCTTTATACTTTAAAGTCATATTCGGATATTATTGAAGACGATTTATTACAAAATAAATTTATTTCGGAGGTCTCTATTTCTGGTGTGCCTAGTTTGGAAATATCAGTTGAAGTGCCTGAAATGGTCTTGCGTCAGAACAAATTAACGTTCGATGATGTCGCAACAGCGATTCGAGTGAATAATTCAGATATTTCGGCAGGGTCAATCAAATCTGCGGATGAAGAAATCCTAATTCGATCCAACTCAAAAGAAGTTGAAGCGGCAAAACTAGAAGATATTATTTTGCGTTCTAACGCGGATGGTAGTCAAATTCGATTAGGCGAAATTGCAACTATTAAAGAAAAATTTGCGGACACGCCCAATAAAACGCTCTATAATGGTCAAAATGCGGTAGGAATTCGAGTAGATAAGCTCAAATCACAGGATGTTTTAAAAATTAAGGATTTATTATCGAGTTATATTAAGCAATTTAATGAGAGTCATAGTGATGCAAAAATAGTAATTACAACAGATTTTTCACAAAGTTTATTGGATCGTCGAAATTTACTTTTAACGAATGGTGGAACGGGTTTAATTCTTGTTTTGCTCGTGTTAGGTATGTTTTTAAGCTTGCGATTATCGGCTTGGGTGGCGTTTGGTATTCCGTTTTCATTTCTCGGAATGCTGATTATATTCAATATGATAGGCGGAACGATCAATTTAATTTCCTTATTTGGGATGATTTTGGTTATTGGTATTTTGGTTGATGATGGAATTGTGATTGCCGAAAATGTTTATGCCCATTTTGAAAAAGGAAAATCTCCTATGCGTGCTGCAATTGATGGTGCGGCTGAAATTTTACCTTCCGTAGTAGCTTCGGTGATGACGACAATTGTCTTGTTTTTAATCTTTTTTGTTGCAGAAGGCTTTTTTGGAACAATCACTCAGACTATTGCGACGGTCGTTATTCTGACCTTAGGGTTTTCCTTGACGGAAGTCTTTTTTGTCTTACCTGCTCACCTTGCAGAAAAATCTGTTTTGGAAAGTGGAGGAAAAAAAGATATGAATATTTTTGAAAGAGGAATGGCTAAGTTTAGAACATTTTTTGAAAAAATCATTGCTTTTTTAAGAGATAGAGTTTATGGAAGAGTGCTTAAATTAGTGATTAATAATCGTTATATTTTTGGTCTGATTCCGATTTTATTCATCATGTTAGTTATGTCTTTAATGGCAGGGCGACACATCAAATTTACTTTTTTTCCTGTTATTCCTGCTGATAATATTAGTGTAGGTTTAGTTTTGCCAGCAGGAACGCGAGAGCAAATTACGGAAGAAAAAATGCGTGCTATTGGTGAAAAAATGAAGATCGTTAATGAAGATTACAAAGAAAAGTATGATGTATTTCCGATCATTGAAAATATTCAAATTAACATAGGAAATGGAGCAGGTGAACAAGGAAGTCATACAGGAACGATGACTGCTGCGCTCATTGATAGCAAACTGCGTGGAAGTATTAGTGATATTGAAATCACTAACTCTATGCGTGAAACTATTGGACAAATACCAGAAGCTAAAAAACTAATTGTAGGAGGTGGTAGTCGATTTGGAAAACCTGTTTCTTTGAGTTTGAGAAGTACAAATTTGGACGAAATTCAAGGTTTTTCCAAAGAACTTAAAGTTGAATTAAATAAATTTCCAGAACTGCGAGATGTTGTTGATAATAATGTCGTGGGGAATCGAGAAATTCATATTGAACTAAAACCAAAGGCTTACGCATTGGGCTTGACCCGTCAAGAAATCGCTCGACAAATTCGTCAAGGTTTCTTTGGAGAAGAAGTTCAGCGCCTCCAAAAAGGAAAAGATGAGCTTCGAGTTTGGGTACGTTACAATAAAGAAGATCGAAAAAGCATTGGCAAATTGGAGCAAATGCGGATCAAAACACGTAACGGAGAAGAGTTTCCATTAATTGATTTGGTGGATTATGATATTGATCGAAGTATTGTGAGTATCAACCATTTAGATGGTGGTCGAGAAATCACAGTTGATGCGGATATATTAAATGCAGGTGTTTCTATTCCAGATCAATTGAGTAAAATTCGAAAAGAGGTTTTACCACCATTATTTAAAAAATATCCATCGGTTCAACTCAAGGAACAAGGACAAGCGGAAGAAACTGCGTCTTTACGTGCCAAAGTATTACCTGCTTTTGCTATGGCATTTATCGGAATGTTAATCATGTTGGCGTTAGTTTTTCGATCTGCTTCGCAAGCATTTTTGATGATACCGATGATAATTATTGGGGTATTTTGTGCTATTTTAGGGCATGGAATCGAAGATTTTTTACAAGGCGCTCGAATGGTTCCTGTTTCTATGTTAAGTATTTTTGGAATACTCGCGCTCATCGGGGTTATTGTGAATGATACGGTTATATTTTTAAATAAATTTAACCTACTCATTCAAGAAGGGCATAACTTTAAAAAAGCAGTTCATGAAGCTGGTCGAGCAAGGTTTAGAGCGATTGTTTTGACTTCTATCACAACGGTTGTTGGGCTTTACCCGATCATTTTGGAGAAGAGTTTTCAAGCTGAATTTTTAAAACCTTTAGCGATTTCAATGGCATATGGTGTTCTATTTGGAACGGCTTTTATTTTGATTAGTTTTCCTGCTTACTTAATGATTACTAACGATATACGTCGAGGCGTAACTTTTTTAAGAACAGGAATTTGGCGATCAGCCGAAGAAGTAGAACCAGCTTATAGAGAGAAGAAAAAATTAGCTGAATTAGAGGAATAGCTTTTAGTAGGTGTTAGGTGTCAAGAGCGAATTGTCAGGGAGTTTTAAGAAAAAAACTGATTCTCGCTCCTGAAACCTCTCGCCTTAGAAAATAAAAAAGATAATAATACAATGAAATACCTATTAACAATATTATTTTTAGGCAGTTGCTCGATTGCTATGATAGGGCAGAATGATTTGAGTTTGACGGATGCTATTAAGTTAGGTTTATCTAATAATTATCAAATTCAAATCGCTCAAAAACGCGTAGATATTGCACGAAACAACAATACACGTGTAGCAGCAGGAGCTTATCCGCGAGTGACTGGCGGTTTTAATTCAAGTAATAGTTTTTTGGCGATTAATAATCCAACTTCCTTTTTGAATGGCAAAACGCTGGGTGGCTTAGGGATTACACCGACCATTGATGTTTCATGGGTTTTGTTTGATAATTATAAAGTTAGTATTAATGAGGAACGCCTTCGACAGCTTGAAGAACAAAGCATAGGGAACAGTGATTTGGTAGTTGAAAATACGATTAATGCGATTATTTTATCTTATTATCGAGCAGTGATTGAACAAGAAAAAATTGATATTTTTCGTCAGGTCTTGCAATTATCAAAAGATCGGTATGATTTTGAGTTAGCTAAACAAGAATTAGGAACAGGAGGCGTATTTCAAGTAGTTCAAGTAAAAGATGCTTATTGGAGCGATTCAACTAATTTATTACGTCAAGAAAACTTATATAGAAAGGCTATTCGCAATTTGAATTTATCGTTAGGAGAAGATAGCACAACTAAAAATTATAACTTGACAGATACATTGCGTTTGAATGTTCAGCCTTATAATTTAGCTACTTTACAGCAAAAAATGATCGGAAGCAGTCGCACGTTACGTAATCAAATGCTTAATCAACAATTATTAAAAACAAATACTAAATTGCAAGAAAGTAATCAATGGTATATTCCAAAGGTGACGATGAACACAGGAATAAATGAGGCTTTGAGCCAAAATTTCTTATGGGATGCTAATTTACCTGATGTTGTTTCGGCAGGAGGTAATCAATTCACGTTTTACCTAAATTTTTCTGTAACTTTCAATTTGTACGATGGAGGAGCATCGAAACGAGCCATCCAGAATGCGATAATTGAAGAAAAAATTGGTGCGATTAATATAGCCGACCAAACTCGAATACTGACGAATCAATTGTCAAATCAATTAGAAACGTATCAAGATCAACTGAAAATCATTGCTTTAAATGAAGAATTGATCTCAAATGCTCGACAAAATTTGTCGATTTCAGAAGAAAGATATAAGAGAAGCTTGATAAACTCTTTTGACTACAGAAATGTACAGCTAGCATATTTACGCTCATCTTTGAATAAATTAGAATCCATTTATAACTTAAAAGTAATCGAAACAGAGCTAACACGCTTAACAGGAGGTTTAGTTTCTGACTAAAATCGATTTATTCTGGAATAAATGAAAGGTATTTAAGCGTATTTTTTATAAAAAGATAACTAATAATTATCTTAGCGCGATTTTTTGAATTTGGTGATCATCTTATTGTTATAAATTGCTTATAAGCAACTTGATGATTTTTTTAAAAATCATAGAATTAAATTATTAATTAAATTATTAGATATTTCTAATAAAAAAATTTAAAAGATGAGTAATATAGCAGAAAAAGTTAAAGAAATAGTGGCAGAGCAATTAGGTGTTAAAATAGGAGAAATTGAAAATTCATCTGCTTTTGTAGATGATCTAGGAGCAGATTCTTTAGATACAGTAGAATTAGTAATGGCACTTGAGGAAGAATTTGAAACAGAAATTCCAGATGAAGAAGCAGAGGGAATAACAACAGTACAAGCTGCTATTGATTTTATAGCAAAAATGTCAAAATAAATATTTTATCAATTATTTGATAATGAGCAGTCCAGTCTAAATAGTTAGACTGGACTGTTTTTGTTTTATTCCAGTTATTTTCATTTAGTTGCGATATTGTGGTAGAGATTTTCTTTGGTACACCCAAAAAGTATTAATACATTTGACGAAATACTTCAATTTATTTTCATAAAAGCTATACCAATGAAATTTAAGACACTCCAACTAGAGGTGAAAGATTATATTTTAACGTTGACACTTAACCGCCCAGAAGCACTTAACGCTTTTACGGTAGAAATGGCAAATGAACTAATAGATGTTTTTAATGCTGCCAGTGAAGATGATAATATTCGAGTAATTGTAGTTACTGGGGCTGGACGTGCATTTTGTGCAGGAATGGATTTGTCAGTAGCTGGAAATGTTTTTGGTTTAGATGAGACTTTTCGTCCGACGATGGATGATATGAATAATAGATTAGATGATCCAAAAGTTGTAAATGGAGTTAGAGATACTGGTGGGCGGGTGACATTGGCTATTTATGATTGTAAAAAGCCTGTTATTGCGGCTATCAATGGCGCAGCGGTAGGTATTGGTGCGACGATGACTTGTGCAATGGACATTCGTTTAGCGTCAGAATATGCTCGAATTGGCTTTGTTTTTAATAAAATAGGAATTACTCCAGAAGCTTGCTCTACTTGGTTTTTGCCACGAATTGTTGGTGTTTCTACTGCTTTAGAATGGGCTTATACTGGCGAAATATTAAGACCTGAAGCATTATTATCAGCTAATTATGTCAAAGGCGTTTATCCTGCAGGAGAGTTATTGGAAGAAGCGTATAAAATTGCACGTAAGATTGTGGCTCATAGCCCTGTTGCTATTACTTTGACGAGACAAATGATGTATAGAAATGCTGCACAAGATCATCCGATTGAAGCACATAAAGTAGATTCTTTAGCCATTTATTATGCGAGTTTGAAAGATGGAAAAGAAGGTGTAGCATCATTTTTAGAAAAGCGCCCACCGAATTTTACACAACAATCTTCTACTGATATGCCTGATTTCTATCCTTGGTGGAAATAGTTTTTTACACTTTTTTGAACACTTCCGTTTCTACTTTTAATCAATAATTTCTTTTTTAATGCCGATTAGAAAAGACAAATCATATAAACCAAGGATCAATTCCTTGATTTATATGATTTGTCTTTTATCCCTATTTATTGGTATTAAGCGATTGCTGAATTTCGATTACTTTTTCTATAGAAACACTATTAATTTCAGCTATTTCTTCAAAAGAAAATACATTTTTTAAAAGTAATTTTTTGATCACTTGCTGTTTTTCTTTTTCTGCTTCTTGCTTTACTATTAGTTTTTCTTTCTCCGCCTCTTGCTTTATTCTTAGTTTTTCTTTCTCCGCCTCTTGCTTTATTCTTAGTTTTTCTTTCTCTGCTTCTTCCTTTATTCTTAGTTTTTCTTTCTCCGCTTCTTCCTTTATCCCTAGATCTGTTTGTTGCTTAACATACTCGTCAAAAGACATACGGTGAACAGCCTGAAAAAGATCGTTAATAAATATTCTATCTTGTTCTGTTGGTATTGTCATGGTTGTTTTTATTAAATTATTAGACATTACGTTATCCAATTTAGCTGAAAGCTCGGCAGGAAGTACTACAATATAACGTATAAAACGGAATAATGCTACAATTTCTTTCCTTGTTAAACCCCTTATTTGAGCTAATTCAAACAATTTTCGTTTATAGGCATATCGTTTAGCTATATCTTTTTTTGAATTAATCAGATATAGACTAGCCAAAATTGCCATAGCGAATGGATTTCTATTTTCAATTAAATCACTTTCAACTTGATCTCTCACCTTGTAAGTGTTAAACTTAAAAGAAAGCGTTGTACCGAAATAATTCCGTCGATATTCATTATACTTTTTAGGAATGCGACTGCCTGTATAAATTGCAATCGCGGTCAAATCTATATCTCCATATTTTTCGATAATGAGATAATAATAAGTAAACATCCGTTTTGAAAAATTGGTTTCAAAATAGGATTGTATTTCTATATGCAGCAATATCCATTTTTCTGAACCATCTTTTAATCGAACCTTAGCTAATTTATCTACTGACTTTCTTTTCTCATGGTATTTTTTTGCAAAAAGCTTCTGAAATTCCTGCTCTAAAAAAATAGGCGGCGTGTCAAAGTCAATTAAATGATATAACTCTGGCATAAAAAATTGAACAGCTTCTTTAAATAATCTTTCTAAAAGTAATTTCCATTCATAATCATAATCAATCATTTAATGAAAATAAGAAAAAATTCCCAAAAAGATGTTTAAATAATTTAAATGATTATTTTTTAACTTTTTATGTATTAAATCAATAATTTAAAGCGTGTTTTATCGCAAGTTCTACTTTTTCAATAGAAGGAATCATTGTTTCTTCTAATACTGAATTTAAAGGAATGGCAGGCATATTTTCAGAACCAATCGTCCGAACAGGCGCATCTAAATATTCAAAACAATTTTCTTGAATACGTGCGGCTATGCTTTGCGCAAAAGAATTATTCACAGGCTCTTCTGTTACAACTAAACATTTTCCATGCTTTTTCACTGTTTCAAAAATCGTCTCAGTATCTAATGGATACAGTGTCCGCAAATCAATAATTTCGACTTGCCCTTTGTGTTTTTTAGCAGCATTCAAAGCCCAATGAACCCCCATTCCATAAGTCACAACGACTATGGAATTACCTTTTTTTGATAAATTAGAATCCGCTTTTAATGCGATCCGTGCTTTGCCAAAAGGAATAACATAATTCGCATCAGGTTCAATCGTTTTTGCAGCATTTGTACCACGTACTTTTGACCAATACAAACCTTTATGTTCTAAAATTACTACGGGATTTGGATCATGATATGCTGATTTCATCAAGCCTTTCAGATCAGCACCTGTACTAGGATAGGCAATTTTTATTCCTCTAATATTAGTCAAAACGGATTCTACACTCGAAGAATGATAAGGTCCTCCACTTCCATAAGCTCCGATTGGCACACGAATAATGCAACTCACGGGCCATTTTCCATTACTTAAATAACAAGAGCGACTCACTTCTGTAAAAAGTTGATTCAGTCCTGGCCAAATGTAATCCGCGAATTGAACTTCTACGATTGGCTTCAAACCAACCGCCGACATTCCAACCGTACTCCCTATGATAAATGCCTCTTGAATAGGCGTATTAAAAACGCGATCATCACCAAATTGCTGAGCTAAAGTAGCAGCTTCTCGAAAAACTCCACCTAATCTTCCGCCAACATCTTGACCATAAAACAAACAATTTTCGTCTTTTTCCATCAATTCACGAATCGCAAATAAAGCACTATCAACCATCATAGTTGGTTCTTTATCCGTAGGTTCGCGAATACCTTTTTCTTCTACAATAGGCGTTGGCACAAAATCATTAGTGAATAAATCTGCTGGTGTTGGATTTGGAGCATCAATAGCTTTATGAAAATCGGCTTCCACTAATTTTCTAACTTGATTCTCTATCCGAGTTAATGAACCTTTTTTAAAACCATTTTCTAATAATTGCTTTTTGAATAATGGATATGGATCACGCGATTGATGTTCTTCCAAATCATCTCTATACCATTCTTTTCTTACACCCGAAGTATGATGATTGAGTAAGGGAACTTTCGCATGAACAAGAAATGGTCGGCGTTCAGTTCGGATTAAATGAATGACTTCTTGAATGGTTTGATAAGATTCTAAAAAATCACTTCCATTGATTGTTCTAACTTCTATCCCATGAAAACCTTGTGCATAACCCGTTGCATCTTGCGCTCTGATTTCTGCAGCATTCGCCGAAATATCCCATTCATTATCTTGAACCAAATATAAAATAGGCAATTGCTTTAATGCTGCCATTTGAAATGCTTCTGATACTTCTCCTTCTGTAATTGAAGCATCGCCAAAAGAGCAAACCACAATTGGTTTTTCGTCAGTTACTTCCAATAAACCACGTTTTTCTTTGTATTGAATGCCAAGTGCGATTCCTGTTGTAGGAATGGCTTGCATGCCTGTTGCTGAGGATTGATGTATGATTTTGGGTTTATCTGCATCTTTCAAACTAGGATGTGCATAATAGGATCGACCACCAGAAAAAGGGTCGTCGCGTTTTGCCATTAATTGTAACATTAATTGATATGGAGACATACCAATACCCAAAAGTATCGCATCATCTCGATAATAAGGTGAGACAAAATCTTGGGATTTTAATTGTAAACTTACCGCTAGTTGAGTGGCTTCATGCCCACGAGAAGTAGCATGAACGTATTTAGAAACAGCCTTAAAGTTTTCCTCATATACTTCCGACATTGTTTTTGCCGTAGCCATTAACTGAAAGGCTTTTTTTAGGGTATCTCTTTCGATAAGCGATTTTCTTTCTATCATAGTCGTCTTCTATTTTCAGTTGGAATCAGAAGAGCTTTTTTATTATAAATAAACTCAAAAAATTAGTTGTAGCTCTGCTCTTCTGCTAATTATTATTGACTAGTTTTATTTATTTTTAAATTGATTGATCGCTTTGACTGCAAAGTCGCTTAATACCAAAAGCCCACTTTTAGCGGCTCTATCAGCGAGTAATTCATCCCAATGATCTGTTCCTTCCCACAAAACTTCTTTTAGCATTTTCATTGCCTCAGGATTGTAAGCAGCTAATTGTGTGGCTAGGTTTTGAACAGCAGCGTCTAAAGCTTCTGTGCTTTCAAAAATTTCATTATACAAGCCATTAGCTTGCGCCCAATTAGGCGTTTGCCACGTTTTAGAATTAACTGCCAATTGCGTGAAAGCGGCTTTTCCCATTTTACGCTCGACGGCTGGACCAATAACAAAAGGACCAAATCCAAGTGCGAGTTCACTCAATTTTATAGCTGCAAACTTTGAAGCTAAGCAATAATCCGTAGCAGAAGCAATACCCACACCGCCACCGACAGATTTGCCTTGCACGCGTCCGATTACAAATTTAGGACATTTTCTAATGGCATTAATAACATTGGCAAATCCAGAAAAGAATATTTTTCCTACTGCTTCATCCTTGATTGCGGTTAGCTCATCAAAACTTGCTCCTGCGCAAAATGTTCTATTTCCGCCACTTTTCAAAACGATAACTTTGGCATCATCATTTTGACCTAATGCGGTGATTGTA
>CAKZLL010000199.1 GCA_937125475.1 uncultured Saprospiraceae bacterium
GTTCAAAAATAAAAATAAATAAGCAAAATAAATAATAAATAAGCCACCCATGATAATTTTATTTATTTTTTTCACGGTATAAAAAATCACTTTGGTTCAGAATTTTACCAACTGCTGAAAAAAGATTTAACCAATATTATTAAATTAATTAATCAAGGCGGTTCTTATAATGGACAAACTTTTCTAACAACTGATTTAGTAGAGTCACTATTAACTCCAGTTAATGAAAAAGAAAAAAGAACAAGAGGATTAGGCTTATCGGTTACTTCTTTTGAAGATATTAATCAAAGTGGTTCTAATTTTAGGTATACTAAAGCAGGGCAAAGTGTTGGTTTTAGAAGTTTCATTATGGGGTATCCTGTACAAGGGACTGGTGTAGTCGTTATGGCAAATGGTAATGCTAAAGATGGTCCTAGATTTTGTTATGATATTGCTAAAACTGTTGCTGATATTTATGGTTGGGAGTAATTAAATGATAAAAATAAAAATGCCTGTAATTGCTAATACATAAGCAATTACAGGCATTTTTATTTTCATTAATTTCTTAATGCATTCTTACAAATTGAAAGTTATCATACCTCAAAATATTGATATATTTATTTTCAAACTGCTTCACCTTTTGAAGCCCTTCGCCCATTGCATTAGCAGGCATAGGTGTATATGATGGTCTAAAGTTAACTTCTGAGTGTAATAATTTGCTAGGATTACTTTCTAAACCTTGCAATAAATTAGTACCCTGACTTTTTAATAATCTTCCAAAATACATCGCAAAATCATAACCTTTGAATGACTCTACAGTTGGAGCAGCGCCATATTCATTAAAATAAGCTAATTTAAATGCTTGAACATTTGGATCTTTACGATTAATATAGACAGAACTCGTTAAATGTACATTCAATTTAGTTAAATGATCTGGCGAAATATTATAAAACCTTGTCCAACGTGGCAAACCAAAAACAACCATCGGGTAAGTTCTATGAATTAGGCTCAATTCGCGCAGCATAGATTTTACAAACCCTTCATTATTCGATGGAATAATAACAACATTTGTATCTGTTTTAGACAAATAACTAGTGATTGAACGAATATCATAATTGACACTTGTACCTGATACAAAATATTCATTATATCGATTTGCTCCTCCATTTATATTAGTATTCGCGCTTTGAAACTTTTCAAATGAAGTTGCTTCATTTCCTCTTCCCAATAAAACAACATTTCCATTGCTATATTTATCTTTAGCATATTTGGCAATTGTCTCACAATGAGTTGAAAAAGAAGGACTTGCTTGCATATAATATGGATTATCAATAGCAATACCTTCGCTAGAATTCATAGAAAGCATGATATTTCCATTCTGTTTCGCATAATTAGCAAACTCTTTAACGTTTCCTACACTCACAGGACCAATCACAAAATCAGCATTTTTCACTTCTGATTTTTCTACTAATGATGAAATCGAATTAGAGCGCGTATCAAATACATTGACCGTCATCGTACCGCCTTCCGCTTCTACTTTACGTAATCCCATTAAAACACCTTCATAGAAATCCAAACTTTTTCGTCCTGTTGAATTTCGCTTAGGAAGTTTTTTTGTTGAAGCAAAATCAGCTGAATAAAGCGGTAATAAAACAGCTACATCATAGCTACTTTTGATCACTCCAGAAGGAATATTTGCCTTATTATTTGGATTAATTGGATCTGAAGTAACAGTATCAATTGGATTGTTCGGATCTGGGTCAGTCGGATCTTTCGGATTCGGATCAACAGGTGTTACACCTCCATCAGAAGGATTCACAGGAATCCAGCGAACCGTATCTGGCGCTTCTGGCTTACTAACGACCTTTACAATATCTTCTCCAGTACCATTATTGCTTGGATTATTGTCTTTTCCTGTCACAGGATCCAATTCTCCACCTCCACTAGTATCTGGAATTTTTTTAATTGGATCACAAGCCGACAAAGCGACTATAAGAAATAAGGACAGTAAAAAAAGAATGGTATTATTCCCACTCAATAGTTGCGGGCGGTTTTGTGCTGATGTCATAGACTACTCGATTTATTCCTTTAACATTATTGATTATTTCACTAGAAACGGTGGCTAAGAAATCATAAGGCAAACGACTCCATTCCGCAGTCATTCCATCGACAGAGCTGACAGAACGCAAAACAACAGGTTGTTCATAAGTTCGCTCATCTCCCATCACTCCTACCGATTGCACAGGCAATAGAACAACTCCTGCTTGCCACACTTTATCATACAAATCAAATTTTTTCAAATTCTGTATAAAAATAGCGTCAGCTTCTTGGAGTAATTCAACTTTATCTGCAGTAATATCTCCCAATATCCGAATCGCTAAACCTGGTCCTGGGAAAGGATGCCTACCTATAATTTTTTCTGTAATGCCTAATGCACGTCCCACTTTTCGTACTTCATCTTTGAATAACATTCGGAGCGGCTCTACAATTTTTAGTTTTAAAACGTCAGGTAGACCACCAACATTGTGGTGCGATTTAATTGTAACAGAAGGGCCATGAACCGAAACCGATTCAATCACATCTGGATAAATCGTGCCTTGTCCTAAATATTCAATATTTTCAAAATCATTAGCGGCTTCCTCAAATACATCCATAACAGCT
>CAKZLL010000200.1 GCA_937125475.1 uncultured Saprospiraceae bacterium
ATTCGAATTGAAAATGTAGTAGTTTCGGATGTATTATTTGCATCCAGCAAAATTGTATTATTCAAAATAATATCAATTGTTCCTTGTACTGTAATATCTGTTCCAGCAGGCGCACGCGGCGATAAATGATAAGTAAAAATCAAGCTTAAATCTCGATTATCTACTAATTCGATGCTGTGTTCATCGGGGTTTTCTGAACCCAAATCCCCATTTCCATCTATGTATTTAATAGAAAACACTAACGAATCCGCAAATTCTTGTACAGTTGATGCGCTCACAGATTCCAATTCGATATTAGGAATATCGCTAATCGGATCAACAGGATTATTATCAATATTCGTGATTGTCGTTTGTTCACAAGCCATAAATAACAGTACCGCTACACTTATATATAATACACTTTTCATAATTTTAATGATTATTCACTTAATACAGACTAATACAAAACCATTGAGAAATAGCGATGTAATGCCAATTGACTATCGTTTTTAGGGATTTCTGTGGCAAAATTATGATCACTATCTTTGACGTAAGTCCTAAAATAAATCACATCGCCAGCAGAAAAACCATAATCTGACGGTTTAAATGTAATATTTTGAAAATAAGGCACTGCTGTTTGAAAAGGCTCGCTCAAGACACTTGCAATCGTATTCACGCCCATTGTCATATTCAAAGTTAGTGCATTAGTATAGTTATAAATGAAGCGAGAGAGTTTAATTCGATTGTCAGTCAGTAAATTTCCAAGTACTTCATCGCCATTTTCATTCACGTCCAAATACAAAAACCACAATTGAATATTTTGATTAGCTGGAGCTAAAAAAGAGCTAAATTGCCCCGCTTGTCGAATCGTATCAAGCCGCTGATTACTAGAATTTGGCAGAAATGCGACTACGCCATAACAATTAGGTTGCGTACTTGTAAGCATCGCATTATTACCCGAAATATCCTTTGCACCATTGACAATCCATTGTCGAATAAGGTCAATTTGTCTATCGGGCAAAGCCACACCGCTAGAAGGCATTTGCTCAAAATTCGGTGGATTATGTTCCGAAATTCGTTTGTACATCATCGAAAGCGACGGATCATTAGGCGTGACGCGATACGGAAAATCCTCATTTGGCGTATTTTTAGTCACCGTATGAAACACCAACGAATTATAGGCACTCTGAACCGTCCTAAAATCTGGTTCAAAAGTACCATCATGACAAGCAGGTTGATTACATCTTTTTGAAAAAATATAATAATGCAAACCCAAAAAAGAAGCGGAATCCAAATCATCCGCACTGATCGTATTCCCCGAATAGTTAACCGTATCATAAGGATTAAAAACAGAATCGGGTTCTATTGTGGTTTCGATGTAGCTATCCTTGCACGTAAAAAACACGCCCACCGACAACAATAACCATAAATAAGATGATTTTTTTTTCATAATTCAATAACCTTAATCTTTGATTTCTTTTCCATCCTTAAAATGACTTCCTTCACACCACAATCCTTCATTATTCAATGGATAAACTATTCCTGTACCATTTTTAAAATCTCCCATCGTATGTTTTGTACCATCAGGATATCTATGATCTAAAACATTCCACAACAAATCACCTTTATATTCAAGTATATTTTTTATTTTTCCATTTGGATAATATTCAAATAAATGAAAAGCCGTTTTTTTATCATTTTTCCACTCCTCAAAATAGATTAACTTACCTTCCATGTCATATTCATGCTCGGTTTTATATTTATAATATGCCTCATAACTATCATACGATTTACCTATCATATTTCTTTTTTTGACAAGTTTTTTTTTAGTGTGCGAGTAAGTTACTGTCCAATATTTCCAAAATCCTTTATTATCATAATCCTCAACCATTTCTTTTACTACATCTCCACTTTTTCCTATCCTAGTTTGATAACAATATTTTATTCGATCATCCTTATGATAACCTATATATACTTCCGTAGATAATTCATTATCTTCCACTTCTTCCCATATTTTAAGTGTTCGTTTCAGTGTATCGCTCTGTGCATAAGTCGAAAAAGACAGAAAGAAAATCGGAGCAATTAATAATATTTCTACTACTCTTTTTAGTTTTAAATTCATTGACATAATATGTTGTTTTTTAGTTTTTAAAATTTTAATTTATTCCTTTTTCAAATAAATATTCGGATAAGTTATTTCCATTACTCGACTAGGTTTCTCAACGACTTTAAAATCAAATTGCTCATACAAACCATGCGCGTCATGCGTCATTAATATCCATCTTCGCAAGCCTTGCAATTCTGGATGATCTAGAATATATCGCACCAACGCCTTAGAAAGCCCTTTTTTTCGATGATTTTCCAAAATAAAAACATCTCCGATATAAGCGAAAGTCGCATAATCCGTCAAAACCCTAGCAAAACCAATTTGCTCTTTTTTATAAAAAACACCAATCGATTTGGAATGCTCGATGCTTTTCGCAACGACTTCAATCGGGATCTTTTGCGCCCAATAAGATTCCTCACTCAAATATTGATGAATAACATCCAATTGCAATTCCTTTTTATCGTCATTGATATAATAATTATCGTCGATTCGTTTTCTCATTTTTAATAAAATTTAATCAAAAAGCTTAAAAAATTGTTTTTAAACAAATGCCTCAGTCAATGCTCGCCCAGGTAATAAATGACTTGGAATATCATTCAAAAAACCTAAAGTATGGGCAATTGTTGGCACAATATCAATAGAAGCTGCGGCAGGATTTCCTAGGCTTCCAAGCGCTTGATTTTGCACTACTTTTCCTGGAGGGCCGACGATCATCGCAAAAGTTCGTCGAGAATTATCGTCGCTCGTATGATCGTATGCACCAAACCCATTTGCATCTATAATATTATTAGAAACTAGGTTTCGACCGTGTTCAGGCATACAAATCATTACTGTATCATTTGCCAAAACTGGGTCAGATTGGATTTTGTTCCAAAGCCAGCCCACTCCGTAATCTGCTTTATGTAAAAAGTTCAGATACATCGAAAAATTATCATGACACACATCCAAATTAAAGGTATTAATGACCATTAATTCGGGTTTAAAAGTCTTCATCACTTCCCATGACACACCAATATTCCTCAAATCTCCTGTCAATTCAGCGTAATTATTATTAGGCGTAGGAACATCCATAGTTTGATTAGAAATCTTGGATATTGTATTGATAATGAACTGCTTAATTAATGCTCGATCTTGTTCAGTGTTTTGAATACCAGGCAAATCATTAGCTGTTTCATTAAAATTCCCATCCAAAAATTGTTTAATTTTATTAATGCGCATCACATCATCGGGCTGATACAATGCCGCATTGCTCAATTGACTAAATCCAGCATTAGAAAAAAGG
>CAKZLL010000201.1 GCA_937125475.1 uncultured Saprospiraceae bacterium
AATTGCACTGCTACTTTAGCGCGGTAATCTAAAATGAACTAAGATCACGGTTTTAACCGCAACATTATCACCATGCTCGACTAAAGTCAAAGTTGAGTTATTATACCCCATATAAATCACCGCACTAAAGTAGCAGTGCAATTGATTAAATAACTTTTGTTATAATGTACTAATTGCCCATATTATACGCATTTGAATTGAGGATGATGTATAAAGTTTAGACGAGGCGAAAAACGCAGACATAGCCTAGAGTATTTTCAACGAAGTATAAATTCAAAAGAAAGGTTTTATATGCGACATATTTAATTGAAATGCGTATAATATTATAACTAGGCAAGATTCGGAGAAATAAAAATAAAAAACTTATTATTCCAATTCAATAAGAATTTTGTGCAACCTTTCTTTAGGACAGGACAGAAGTGGAAAAAGGGAGAAAGAGCAAAAGGAAGAAGTGAGATAATAATTGTTATGATTATGTGATTGCCTAATACAGCCGATCACATAATCATAACAATCAAATATTTTTTACAGTTCTTTTCTTAATCGAGCGACAGGAATACTTAACTGTTCACGGTATTTAGCGACCGTACGACGCGCGATATTATAGCCAGCTTCTCTCAATGCATTTTTTAATTTTTCATCAGAGAGCGGCTTTCGTTTATTTTCTTTCTTAATTAAATCCGTTAAAATTTTCTTGACTTCTAGGGTTGAAACTTCTTCTCCAGATTTGGTTTGGAGCGATTCCGAAAAGAAATCTTTTAATCGTTTTGTACCAAATTCCGTTTGTACGTATTTACTATTTGCAACACGCGAAACCGTCGAAATATCAAGGTTAGTAATTTCGGCAATATCTTTTAAAATCATCGGACGCAATACCCGTTCATCTCCAGTTACAAAAAAATCAAACTGATATTGCATAATCGAATACATGGTTTTGTACATCGTTTGCTGGCGCTGACGAATCGCATCAATGAACCATTTAGCAGAATCAATTTTCTGTTTAATAAACATAATCGTGTCTTTTTGACCACGAGTAGGTTTTTTTCGTTTTTTGGATTTATCGTAAGATCGAAGCATATCTTTAAACGAATCACTAACGCGCAATTCGGGTGCATTTCTAGTATTTAAAGTCAATTCTAACTCACCATTATCATTTCTAATAATAAAATCAGGAACAATATAATGCATCATTCGAGTAGAGGTCGTATAGCCACTTGCTGGCTTTGGATTGAGTTTTAACACCTCTTCGATTGCAGATTTTAAATGCTCATCATCCAAACTGAGGTGTTTTTTTAACTTATCGTAATGCTTTTTAGAAAACTCATTAAAATATTTATGAATAATAAGTGTTGCATTTTGTAGATCAATTAGAATATCAGAACCTTTTGGATAAAAAACCTGCTCTTCTTTCAACTTTCTACTCAATTGAATATACAAACATTGTTGCAAATTTGTTGCGCCAACACCATAAGGATCAAAAGTTTGAACGACACTAATTATTTTATTAATCTCGGTTTCATCAGTCATTACATTTTGAGAGAATGCCAAATCATCCACCAAAGAAATAGGATCACGACGCAAATAACCATCATCATCAATGCTTCCAATCACTTGAAAAGCGACTTGCATTTCATGTTCATTGAGGTCTGTCATGCCTAGCTGTTTTTCTAAATGCTCTTGCAAAGTAGATTCAACTGCGATAGGAATGGTTTTATCTTCCTCGTCAGCAGAATAATTTTCAGCATTCAGTTTATAACTAGCCACGTCATCTTCCATGTAATCTCCTAGATAATCATCAATATTGATGTCATCTTCCTTTGAAACTGGCTCTTCTATATAATTTTCATCATAGTCATCATCTGAACTACCTTCGTGATTTTCATCATCAGTAGTACTACTTGCCGCAAAACTATCCTCATACAGATCATCCTCGCTCTTCATATCAATATCATCCAAATCATCCGCTTCTTCCAATGCTGGATTTGCTTCTAATTCTTCTTTGATCCGTTGTTCTAATGTTGCAGTAGGAATCTGCAACAACTTCATCAACTGAATTTGTTGTGGAGATAGTTTTTGTAGTAATTTTTGACTTAAATTCTGTTTTAACATGTTTTGTAGCTTTTAGACTCATCTAACGGCTGGAAATTTCACTTTGCATTTTATCAAAATTAAATTTGCCTATTACAGCTAATTAAGCTGCCGTTCAACAAAAATCTTAGGTATAAGCCAACAATAAATTTACTGTTTCAACTGGTTTAAATCTTTTGATATAGGATTATTTTAAATCTAGCCCACCAGTTTTTTAAATTTATTTTGTGTTATTCCTTAATGACATACAATATGTATGGTTCTTAATTTTTTGTAAGCATAAACACTTTGGCTACAACATTGTATTGTGATGTTAAATTGGTTATTTATAGGAGTTTAAAAGATAGCTTTTAAGCTCTAATTAGATAACTCAATCCTGTTGTAAATGCAATATAAGATTTTAGGAGGGATATTTTCAAATTTTGAAAGCAATTTTTGCAACAAAAAATATACCGAAAAGTAATATCATTGAATAATAATTCAAAATCAATTGATAATGAAATAGTTATGTATTTAATTACAAAATAATAATACTTTCATTTTTACGAAAGATTGACAAAACAATACAGTTTTCAAAAAAAGTGACAATCTATAATAAGAAAAGTGTCAAATAAAATGAATGAACTATTAAAATAAAAAAGTGGAAACAATTCATTTGAATTATTTCCACTCTTTATAAAATCGTTATTGAAAATTTATTTATTTTTCAGCAGGAACGATATTTACATAAGTACGATTATCACGTTTCTTACGAAAAGCAACAGTACCATCAACTAAAGCAAATAAGGTATGATCTCTACCAATACCTACATTATTACCTGGGTGATATTTTGTTCCTCTTTGACGAACTAAAATATTACCAGCGATAGCTGCTTGACCACCAAATAATTTAACTCCTAGGAATTTTGGTTTACTATCACGACCATTATCTGTACTACCTACTCCTTTCTTATGAGCCATTGTATTAGAATTTTAATGATTTTCAAAAATTGATTGCAGAAAAATCGAAATATATTTCAACGACTTTTCCTTTTTTTTAGAATGTTGTTGTCGGATTAACCGATTGCGTCAATTCTAATTTTAGTAAATGATTGTCTATGACCATTTTTCTTTTGATATCCTTTACGGCGTTTCTTTTTGAAAACAATCACTTTATCACCTCTTAAATGTTCTAGTACAGTAGCTTTCACTACTACAGAATCAACAGTTGGTTTACCAATAGTCGTTCCTGCGTCATTCTGAACTAAGAAGACTTGATCGAAAGACAAACTATCGCCTTCGCTCGCTTGTAGCCGGTGGACATTAATCTCTTGACCTTCCTCTACTGGGAATTGTTGACCAGCTATTTCTACAATTGCGTACATCTTATGTATTTTTAACAAAAATTGATTATATTGATTTTTTGAACAAAATCGGATGCAAAGATAATTAATTATTGCTATTTTTTTAATTTTTCATTTAAAGTTTTCTTCTTAATGATTATACACGCAATGAACAGATAAAAAAGACGAAATAATATCCTTAGCAACTATTAAATTTACAAATTTTATTGCCAAGAATTGCGAATTTTAGCTTAAAATTGGTAAAAAAACAAGTTGAGCATTAGTCTTTAATATTTAAATAAAAAAATGAATGTACGATATTGCAGTAGTAGGCGGTGGTTTATCGGGGTTGAGTAGTGCGATTCAATTGGCGAAAGCTGGTTTGAATGTCGTTTTATTAGAAAAAAAAGCCTACCCTTTTCATCGCGTTTGTGGAGAATACATCTCATTAGAAACACTTCCTTTTTTTAAAACCAAACTTGATTTTAATCCTTTTGATCATGGTGCTGTGATGATTAATCAATTGACAATTTCTTCTCCGAAAGGCTCTACTATTAAATTACCACTTGATTTAGGTGGTTTTGGAATAAGTCGTTTTCATTTAGATTTTTTATTAAAAAAAATAGCACAAGAAAGTGGTGTAACGATTTTTGATAAAACCAATGTCCTTAATATAGAGCAAAAAAATAGTCATTTTGAAATTAAGACAAACAGACAAGGCATCTTAAAATCGACAATGGCAATTGGTGCTTTTGGCAAAAGAAGCAACTTAGATAGAAGCTTGAAGCGCTCGTCTTTTTATCAACGATCGCCTTATATTGGCGTAAAGCATCACATTCGTATTGCTGATTTTATGCTTGAAAATGAAATCGCTTTACACAATTTTCAAGATGGTTATTGTGGCATTAGTCGAGTGGAAAAAGGCATTTTTTGTTTATGTTATTTGTCTCATCGCAAGAATTTGAAACAAGCTGGAAATATTCCAACACTAGAAAAATCTGTTTTACAAAAAAATCCGTTTTTGAAGACTATATTTAATGAAGCGGAATTTGTTTGGGAAAAACCATTGGTCATTAATGAAATTAGCTTTGAAAAAAAAACGCTCAAAGAAAATGGGGTTTGGCTTTCGGGCGATTCGGCAGGCATGATTACACCGCTTTGTGGCAATGGAATGGCGATGGCAATTCATAGTTCTTATTTGATTAGTAATGCCATTTTGGATATTTTCCAGCATAATAAAACGGAAACTATTGCTTTTCAAGAATATGAGAAACAATGGCAAAAACACTTCTCTACTCGCTTAAAAATTGGTCGAAATATTCAAAAAATGTTTGGCAATCCTTTTTTAACTGAAATATTAGTAAGAAGTTTGAAGCATCTCCCGCCTGTGGCTAATCAATTAATTAAATTGACACATGGACAAGATTTTTTAGAAAAAAAATAAAAATTACAACACAACAATATGTCTAAAATAATAGTACAAGGAATACAATTCGATGAAAAATCATCTTTTCAACAAGGGCCAAAATCAGCTCCACCTTTAATTCGGGAAATCTTGAATTGTGGTTCACTCAATCTTTATGCGGAAAATGGTTTATCAATCGAAACCCCTCAAATCGAGGATAAAGGCGATTTTCAAATTAAAGAATACTTTGATATTGAGGCGATTACAAAAAATAATTTAGCCGAAGGTGATAAAATTTTCACGCTCGGAGGCGATCATTCTATTACTTTTCCAATTGTAAAGGCCCTTCATTCGGTTTATCCTAAATTGGATATTTTACATATTGATGCGCATCCAGATTTGTACAATGATTATGAAGGAGATCCTTATTCTCATGCTTGCCCGTTCGCGCGGATCATGGAAAATGGCTTTGCTGTGAGGTTGGTGCAAGTCGGCATTAGAACCCTAAATCCGCATCAAGCAGCACAGGCAGAGAAGTTTAAAGTGGAAATTCATCAAATGAAAAACTTGGATTTGACCAAAATTCCTACATTTGAAAATCCATTATATATTTCATTGGATATGGATGGTTTTGATCCAGCTTTTGCACCTGGTGTTTCGCATCATGAACCAGGAGGTTTGTCTTCAAGACAAGTGATTGATATTATTCAAAATATTAAAACCGAAGTAGTTGGAGGTGATATTGTAGAATACAATCCTGAAAGAGATGTTAACAATATGACTGCATTTTTAGCTGCTAAAATGATGAAAGAAATTTTGGGTAAAATGCTGGAATAATCATAAAATAGCACGGTCATTTCTATCTCAGTTTCCTTAATAATCAATATATTTTAAGGTTCATTGACAATTTGTGCCAGAATGAATATTTTTTTAGTCCAGCGGTGGCTTGCCCCATTGTTTTTCAAAGAGTTAGATCAATGGAGCAAGCCCACATTGGACTTAAAGACAAAAATTATCAATGAACCAATTTTTCTTAGAAAATACGATAGGAAGAAGAAATTAGTTGAGAGTTGAAAGTTGAATTAATTTTCAACTCTCAACTCTCAACTCTCAACTCTCAACTCTCAACTTTCCATTAATACCCTTTTTTATCAATCAAAGCTTTAGAAATGATTTCGCAAAGGATCTCAGAAGTTCCGCCTCCAATCTGTCCTAAACGTGTATCTCGATACATTCTAGCTAAAGGATAATCTTCCATAAAACCATAACCACCAAACATTTGCAAAGATTGAGTAATAACTTTATCACTCAATTGAGTAGCTAATAATTTAGCCATTGAGGCTTCTTTTACCAAATATTCGCCTTGCTCAAATCGGTCATACAAACTATAAACAAAAACACGATTCATCTCAATCTCAGATGCCATTTGCGCAATTCGATGGCGCAATACTTGAAATTTATTCAATGATCTACCAAAAGCTTTGCGCTCCGAAATATATTGTAATGCCAATTCCATCGCATAATTTGCACCTGCAACACCACCTACCGCCATCGAAAGCCGTTCAGAAACAAAATGCTGCATGATATAAAAGAAACCCCGATTTTCTTCGCCTAACAAATTAGAAATAGGAACACGAACATCGTCAAAAGCAATCGCACCAGTATCGGAAGCGTGCCAACCTAATTTTTTTAATGGCGATGCACTCACTCCTTTTGTATCTCGATCTATGATAATTAAGCTTGTGCCTTTCGCTCCTAATTTAGGGTCAGTTTTCACTGCTACAATCAAATAATCGCTATAAACACCATTCGTAATAAAATGCTTAGAACCATTAATTATATAATGATCTCCATCTTTTACAGCAGTTGTTTGAATGCCCTGTACGTCTGATCCAGCAGCAGGTTCAGTCAATGCTAAACCACCAATTAGCGTCCCTTCGATACCTGGAACTAAATATTTTTGTTTCTGTTCTTCTGTTCCGTTATAGGTCAAATGTGTTAGTGCCAAAAGCGAATGCGCTCCGATAGAAGCACCAAAACCACCCGAATTCATACGCGCCAATTCTTCATCAAAGATGAGCGTGTACCATCTATCCAAGCCCAAACCACCATATTCTTCTGGTCGATTTAGACCCAAATAGCCCATTTCTCCAAATTTCTTATAAATGCTTCTAGGTAATCGCCCATCAGCTTCCCATTGATCTACATTTGGTCTGACCTCTTTTTCTAAAAATGCTCGAAATGATTGTCGAAACATTTCATGTTCTTCTGTAAAATACTTTGAATACATGACTTTTTTTGATTAGACAAATTCTTAGAATAAGGATTGTAATTTCATTGCGACACTCATATCTCCATCAATTTTTATTTTGCCAGACATCACCGCGCCCATCGGATTTAAATCGCCTTTAACCAATCTTAAGAAATCCGTTTTAGAAACTTTCACTGTACAATCAGCCTCAGCATCCGATGAACTCACTTGATTGACCTCTCCTGAACCGTCAATATAAAGTTGTTCTGTCCCAAAATTGAATTTCAAAGTACTACCTAATGGATCAGCTTGAGCAGCTTTTGGTTGGAGTTTCGCAACAATATTTTCGATTGATTGCACATCTGCCGCAGCTTTTTTAGCTGGATTAGTAGCTGATTTTTGAGCCACAGGCGCATTTGCTTTCGCATAACCATGACCATCAATCACAATTTTAGCAATGATTTCGCGCATGATTTCCGAAGAACCACCGCCAATCGTTCCGACACGTACATCACGGTACATTCTCGCCAAAGGATATTCTTCCATAAAACCATAACCACCAAAAAATTGCAAGCATTCCGTCGCTACTTTTTCCGCTAATTCTGTGGCTAATAATTTTGCCATCGAGCAAAGTTTCACATCATAAATCTTTTGATTATACAAATCACAAGCGTGATAAGTGAAGGCTTTTAATGCTTCAATCTCGGCTGACATTTGCGCAATTCGGTGGCGCAATACTTGAAATTTATTGATCGACCTGCCAAAAGCTTTCCGCTCGGACATATATTGTAATGAAAATTCAATCGCACGTTCCATTCCACTAACTGCCGCAGGAACAGCACAAAGTCGCTCCAATTGCAAACCATTCATTAGATAATAAAAACCACGCCCTTCCAAACCAATCAAATTCTCAACAGGTACTTTTACATCATCAAAACTCAATTCCGCTGTATCTGAACTATGCCAACCCAATTTCTTGAGTTTGCGAGCCGAAACTCCTTTCATTTTTTGTTCAATCACCAATAAACTCACACCTGCCGCGCCTGCATCTGGGTCGGTTTTAACAACAGCAATGACCAAATCACCATATACTCCATTGGTAATGAATGTTTTAGAGCCATTAACAATATAATGATCGCCTTTTCTAATCGCAGTAGTTTGAATATTTTGAACGTCCGAACCTGCTCCTGGTTCTGTAATACCAATCGAACTAATCAAATCTCCCGAGATCAACCCAGGAATATATCTTTGCTTTAATTCTTCTGACCCATATTTTAAAATATAAGGTCCAGACATATATTGAACAACTTGCTGAGTGATGGCAAAACCGCCCGAATTCATACGAGCAATTTCTTCATTAAAAACTACATCGTAGAAAAAATCAAGCTCCATTCCGCCATATTTTTCTGGATAAGAAAGCCCTAAAAAGCCTAGAGCACCCATTTTTTTCCAAATATCGCGCGGAATTCTACGCTCTTCTTCCCATTGACTAATATAAGGTTCAGCTTCTTTTTCGAAAAATGCTCTAAGACTTTGTCTAAACATTTCATGCTCTTCCGTAAAATATCTACTTTTCATTTTTATAAGGAATGGAAAGGGTCGGACGCTTTCAAAACGTCCGACCCTTAATTTTTCAACAATTAATTAAGTTGAGCTGCTTTTGCTCGTTTTGCTTTCATTTTCGCACGAAGCGTAGTGAAATATTCAGCAAAAATAGATCTTGCAATCATCACTTTCATGATCTCATTCGTTCCGCCATAAATACGTTGAACGCGTGCGCCTCCATACATTCGAGCAATCGGATATTCCCAAATAAAACCATATCCACCAAACAATTGCAAACACTCATCAATCATCGCGCATTGCATATCGGAAGAGTAATATTTGGCAATTGAAGCTTGCTCAGCAGTCAATTCATGTCTTGATTGTAACTCCGTACATCTATCTACATAAGCCGTTGTAACCTCCAAAGCAGAAGCAACTTCAACCACTTTAAATTGTGTATTTTGAAAGGCACAAATCGGTTGTTTGAATGCTTTTCTTTGTTGTGTATAATCAACAGTCAACTCCAATGCACCTCTAACTGCACCAATCGCAGCAATAGCGATTGTCATTCTTTCACGCGGCAATTCACGCATCATATAGACAAAACCTTGTCCTTCTTCACCCAATAGATTTCCTTTTGGTACTTTTACATCTTCATAGAAAATTTCGCAAGTATCACTTGTTTTCAAACCTAATTTGGCAAAAGGCTCTCCTTTAGAAACCCCTTCTAAATCAGAATCAACGATAATTAAACTAATGCCTTTCGCACCTTTTCTTTTATCAGTTTTACACGCTACAATCGTAAAATCAGACGTATAACCAATTGTGATAAACGTTTTACTACCATTTAATAGGTAATAATCGCCTTTATCTTCGGCAAAAGTTGTGATCGCTTGAACATCACTCCCCGTACCAGGTTCAGTCATTCCCAAAGAACCAATCAACTCGCCCGAAGCACATTTCGGCAAATATTTTCTTTTAATCGCTTCACTTCCGTAAGCCTCAATGTAAGGAATAACAATATCAGAGTGCATCGAAATCCCTGGCGCAGCAATACCTGCACGCGCTTGCTCTTCAATTACAAGAGAAGAAAATGTAAAATCCAAGCCCATTCCACCATATTCTGGATCTAAAGTAATTCCTAACAAGCCTAATTCTCCTGCTTTCAACCACGCTTCTCTATCGCAATAACCTTGTTTTTCCCACTTTTCTCTATTCGGAAGTACGTGTTGTGCTAAATATTGATTAACTGTTTCTTTGAACATTTGATGCTCTTCCGTAGCATAAATCGTTCTTGGTAATTCATATTTCTTATTCATTTGTTTAATTTTTTATTTGTTTAAAAAAATGGTTGATATTAATGAGTTGAGAATTGAGTATTAGCCTAAATGGCTATTTTTAATGCTCAACTTTCAATTAGTTTTAATTTCTGTTCTGACTAAAAATTGGTTTAAGTGATAAGGAATAAGCCATTTAATGCGATATAAAAAACGCATTTTTTTGCCAATGACTACAAAGTCTTTTCCTTTCAGAAAACCTTTCCAAATATCTTTTCCGACCTCTTCGGTGCTAGTCGTTGCTAATCCATCAAAAGTTTTGACATGCTCCATTTTGCCAACTTTCTTAAAAGCTGTATCGCGTATCGCGGCAGGGCAAACGGTCATTACTTTGATATTGGATTTCATCATTTTCAATTCTTCGGTCAATCCCCTACTAAAATGCGTGACAAATGCCTTGGTCGAAGCATAGGTATTCATTTTAGGAATAGGTTGAAAAGAGGAGTTTGAACTAATATTAATAATCTGTCCTGCATCTCTTTCGATCATTTCTTTAAGAAAAAGGCGCGTCAGCAAATAAGTATTCATCACATTTAAATTAATCATGTCGATTTCTCGTTCCAAGTCGATTTCATTCAAAAAACCAAACGTGCCGAAACCTGCATTATTAATCAAAACATCAACAGTCCAGTG
>CAKZLL010000202.1 GCA_937125475.1 uncultured Saprospiraceae bacterium
ACAGATGATACGACAAAATTGGATTATATCACGGTTGCAACAGTAGGTACTTCCAACTTAATTGAAGAAAATGCACTTAAAGTTTTTCCAAATCCAATTACAGAAGGGCAAGTTAATGTTGCATTTAATTTGAAAAATACAGCTCAAGTAGACATTAGTCTAATGGATCTTCAAGGTAGAGTAGTACGAACGTTGAAAAATGAAACATTGAATGCTGGAACTTACCAAAATCAATTTAACACAAGTGATTTGACTGGTCTTTACTTATTAAATATTAAGATTGATGGTCAACAACAAACTTATAAATTGATGCTGAAATAAGTAATAATGGTCAATAATTGATAAAAATAGGCTTTTTATCAATTATTGACTATCTGTTTTTAGTCAAAAAAATGAAAATTATATATAAATAAAAATAAGCCATTGGTAATATCATTTAAAAAGGTTACTTTGCGTCACGATTATAAAGAAAACAACTATTCATTTTTTGCATTTCATTGCTCTTTCCAAATTTTTTGAAAAAAAACACCGTAAATTTAGTTTTTTTAAAAATTTTGTATTTGATTTGCAGTCAAATGCCATTTTTTATTTGTTGAAACAAAAAAAATAAAATTGTATGTCTCAGTATAAACTGGATAAGATTGATTTAAAAATCCTCAAATTACTTCAGAGTAATTCAAAAATTACGAACTTAGAATTATCAAAGAAAATAGGATTATCTCCAGCACCTACTTTAGAACGCGTGAAGAAACTAGAAAATTCAGATATTATTGATAGCTATCATGCTATGGTAAAGCCTGAATCGATAGGATTAAATGTAAAAACCTTTGTTTTGGTTTCTTTGGCTTGGCAAAAAGAAAATGCTCTAAATAACTTTTTGAATAAAGTCAAGGAAATAGATGAAATAGTGGAATGCTATATCATTACAGGTGAAGCAGATTTTTTAATTAAAATTATTTGTAAGGATATTCCAGTTTATGAGCAATTATTGTTCAAAACGTTATCGCAAATTGAAGAAATTGAGCGTTTAAAGACCTTAATGACACTTTCTACGGTAAAAGCAAGCAAGGTACTTCCTTTTAAATATGAAAAATAAGATTAGAACCAACTCAGAATAAGTTATAAAATTGATGGTTGTTTAGTTAGTAATTAACTGAGCAACCATCACTTTTTTGGTATGAGTTGAAATCTTAAATCGTTCATCTGACCGAATACCTACTAACCAAGCAATTTGTTCTTGACTTTCCAAAATCCAAACTTGCTCTTTTTGAAAAAGAGATAGTTTTTTATTAGAAAATACATCACTCACCTTCTTGTGTTTCCCCATCATGCCGAAAGGCTGAAATGTATCACCTTCTCGCCATTTTCTAAGTTTTAAAGGACGTTTTAGTAAATCCTTATCAAAATAAGCGGTGTTTTTATCCAGATTAAAATTAATAGAATAAGCGGCTATTTCTTTGAGTATCAATTGTTGATGCTCAGAAATATGAATGATCTCTTGCCCCTCTGTAATAATAATTTCGTCTACTTGCTTCTCTTGTTTTTGTTTTAAAAACCAATAACTTCGATCAATCAATAGCTCATGACTAGCCGAGAAAAATTGCTTGCCAGATTGTTTGTAAGAAGCAATGAGCATTTGTTCAACTTGATCAAAATTAAATCCATAAGGCTTTAAGATTTCATACAAAATACTAGAAAGCGAAGGAATATCTTTAAATAAAGCACAATTAATTCGTAAAATGTGATCTTGTTGATCGATGATTTTAGTGCGCCAAAATTCAATTGCCCAATCATAAATACCTTCAATCGCTCTGAATCGTTGAAAATTTCCTTGAAAAGTATGTTCTAATGATGGATTGATTTGTTGCAATTGAGGAATAACGTGATGCCTAATGCGATTTCGAGCATATTTATCCGTTGAATTTGAGGCATCTTCTCGATGAGAATGACCATTTTGGTGGGCAAAATCTAGAATTTGATCTTTATCCGCAAAAAGCAAAGGGCGGATAACCTTATTTTTTTTAGGCAAAATGCCATGCATACCACGAATGCCACAGCCTTTACTTAGATTGTAAATCGCCGTTTCAATACTATCATTTGCATGATGAGCCGTTGCAAGGTAGGTGAAGTTATGATTTTTGCGAATATCTTCGAGCCAATCATATCGCAAGTCTCGCGCGACAATCTGAATAGATTGTTTGCGACTTTTCGCAATATTCGCTGTATCAAATCTTATTTCAAAATATGGAACTTTTAGGTCTTGAGCCAGTGCTTTTACAAAATCAGCGTCTTTATCAGACTCTTTGCCTCGAAGCTTAAAATTACAATGCGCTATTCCAAAAATAAAATCATTTTCCTGCATCAAATGGCATAATACCACAGAATCTATCCCGCCACTAACAGCAATTAGTACTTTTTCTTTTTTAGAAAAAAGTTGATTCGCTTCAATAAAATGGCAAAAGTCAGCGTGCATAAAAGCGTTTTTATTAAATGGAAAGATAGTTTAAAAGTAGCTCTTGATCCACGATGATAATAAGAATGATTGATAATTAAGGAAATAATTAAGCTTATTTTTTATTAAAATACTATTTTAATTTTTTAATTTACTCATTTAATTTTTTCTTTTGATTGATGGTGTTTGATGAGAATTTTAATTATTAAATACGGGAGTTAGAAGAAATTTTAATCTGTTTTTATATTGGAGGTTTTGAAATTATAGGATAGGGCAAAGCAAAGGCATGCCTTTGCCCTACAATTTTATATGAAAAATCACATTATTTCGTATTTTTCATATAAATTAGGATCATTGACAATTTTTATCAATGATCCATAAATTAGATATTGATCAGTTTATTTTAGGGATATGCTAGTACACTGTAACAAAAGTTTTATGATGTTTTAGTAGCAGCGCAACGTCACCGTTTGTAGAAAATGATTAAGATGTTAAATTTTAGGTACAGTGTACCGACACGAATGCAAGTATTTGATTAACAACAATATATTATGTTTTGGTGTCGGTGGGCTACACCTAAAAAAATCTATTTACTTATCGTTACAAACGGTGTCGATTCTCTGAACCTAGGTCTTAAATAACTTTTGTTACAGTGTAATTAGCAACTCATTTTATAAAAAAACGTTATGCTTTTAATTGAACTCATACGTTATAGATATAAACTATATAATATTTTTGATTCATTAACAATTTTTGCCAGAATGAATATTTTTTTAATCCAACGGAGGCTTGCCCCGTTGTTTTTTAAAGAGTTAGAGCAGTGGGGCAAGCCCACATTGGACTAAAAGGCAAAAATTGTCAATTAACCACATTTTTTAGCCTAAATAATAAAATCAAGTGGCATGGGGAATAATAATACTTTTCTGAAAACCTTTTTTCTATTACTATTTATCGTAGTTAATAGTAACTCGTATAGTCAAGAAATACCTATTTTAAATTATAGTACTAATACGAGTGGACAGGTTTTGTTAGAAGTAAGCTCAACAACAAACAACTACTATATTTTAAAAATAAAACATCATATAGATTCTGCATTTAGTTTGTCTACTTCTATGACATTGGGCGAAGCTGGAACAACTGTTATTACTGAATCTGTTGGTCATTACCCAATCGAACATTATCAAGTTTTAGAATATTCCTTACAATCTCCTGTTGATACCGATGGTGATGGCATAGACGACCTTACAGAATTTCAAAATATGCCTATGCAAAGTCCATTAAATGCAGCTGGATCTGTTAGTATCAATGATGGATTGGTCGCAGTGGATAGTTTCACGACATTTAAGAGTTTATCACGTTTGGAGGACTTAGTTCAATGGTCTGAATTTCTGAATGGAAAAGGCTATATCAAATATATTATGGGCGATTTCTATACGGCTAAACCTAGGGTTTATTTCATGAATACAGAAAAGTATTCATTGCACGGTCCTTTTGCTGCTTTGGTCAATATTGATTATCCAGGGGAGGATATTAAAGGACAAATTAGTTATCATCCAAGCAGTATATCAAGTAATGGAACATTGGGAACATTTGCTTTTAATTACAGTAATGGGCATCCTCGTGACTTCGAGATTGTTCAAAAAACATTTGAATTGCTTGCCGCAAATATGCCTTTTTTAGAAAATAACCTATCCTATTTTATCACAGATAATAATGAAACTAAATATCGTCAAGACTCAGTTTTGTATCAAAATTCTAGGATTCCCATCCTTTTTGAAGCGGATGTTTATGGCGATATTGATTATTGGGGATTAAATCCTGCGGAAGGATTTGGATTTTTTAGGGAAATGTCCTTGGATGAAATACCTAGCCCGAGGGATATTGTGCTTTATGAAGCACTGCCAAACGAGCTTCCTCGCGTCGGAGGCGTTATGACTTCAGTGATTCAAACGCCTTTATCTCATGTCAATTTAAGAGCTATTCAAAACCAAATTCCTAATGCTTTTATTCGTGATCCGTTGAGTATTGATTCTATTGCTAATTTGTTGGATCATTATATTTATTTTAAAGTGGAGCAAGATGAATATTTTATTCGAGAAGCCACTTTGCAAGAAGTAAATGACTGGTTTGATGATATTCGACCGAGCGAAGAACAAAACCCGCCACTGAATTTAGATTATAAAGCGATTTTGCCATTAGATGAGATTACGTTTTCAATGTATGATGGCTTTGGTGCAAAATGCGCTAATATTGCGACAATGCGAACTTTTGGTTTTCCAGAAGGAACAATACCGAATGGTTTTGGTGTGCCTTTTTATTTTTACCAAGAGTTTATGATTTATAATAATTTCTTTGAAGAAATAGAAGAGATTATTAATAATCCAGATTTTCAATCGGATCGACTTATTCGAGATGAGATGTTAAAGGAATTTAGGAAAAAGATTAAGAAAGCAGATATGCCGACTTGGATGATGGATGAATTAGCAGAAATGCATGCTACTTTTCCAGAAAGTACGTCGATTCGATGCAGATCCAGCACGAATAATGAAGACTTACCTGGTTTTAATGGTGCAGGATTATATGATTCAAAAACGCAACACCCAGACGAAGGGCATATTTCTAAATCAATTAAACAAGTTTATGCCAGTCTGTGGAATTTGAGGGCATTCGAGGAACGAGATTTTTATAGAATTAATCATTTTATTACCTCAATGGGGGTTTTGTGCCATCCTAATTATAAAGATGAGAAAGCAAATGGAGTAGGTGTGAGCATCGATCCGATTTATGGAACGAGCAATACATTTTATTTAAATTCGCAAGTAGGAGAGGACTTGATCACAAATCCAGGCGGTACTTCTATTCCTGAAGAACTATTATTAGATCGAGTTTCGATTAGTAATAATGATTACATTGTGATCCAACATTCGAATTTAATACAAGATGATAGCCTCATTTTAGAGGAGTATTTAGATGAAATGAGAAGTTATTTGACGGTTATTCATGATGAATTTGCCCTATTATATAATGCTGAAAATGATGATGATTTTGCAATGGATATCGAATACAAAATCACAAGTAATGATCAATTAATCATTAAACAGGCGCGTCCTTGGGTCTCTTATGTTTTTCAAGAAGAAACGGAACTACCAGAGTTAGATAGTGTAGATTTGAAGGTTTTTCCGAATCCTGCTCACGATTATATTATTGTAGAATGCGAAGATTGTCATTTAAAGGATGTTTATATTCAGAATATTTTAGGACAACCTATTCGATCACAAGATATTATTTATACTAGTGCTTCAAGCGCAAAAATTACTGTATTAAATTTACCAACTGGCGTTTATGTTGTCAGTGGATTTGTGGAGAATAATCAACGTTTTTATTCAACAAAATTTGTTAAACATTAGATTGTTTTTTTAGTCTAAAACCTCCTTTAGTTCCTTTTTTTGAAGTATTAAGGGAGGCTTTAGATTAAGTAATTCGCAGTTTTTATTCTTTTTTTATAAAGAAAAATTAAGTAGCAACATTAGTATTAGGTAATCCTTGTCTTAACCTATTTTCTTCCTTAAAGTCTATTATATCGTTATTCCATAAATTAAGATCATCGAGTTTTTTAAACTGAAATAGTTCTTTAGGGATTTTTTTTAATTCGCAATATTGTAAATTAAGTTCTTTTAGATTAGGCAATTTTAATAAGCGTTTTAATGCCTTGTTCCATTCTAATTGAGGATTTCCAGATAGTGATAGCGTTTCTAGTTGATGTAAATCCTCTATATTGGAAGGCAGGTTTTTTAGATCACAATAGCTCAAATTAAGGTGCTTTAAGTTTTTAAGTTTAGGTATATCTGAAAAACCACAATTAAGATTTTTGCTAAGAACTAGGTTTTCTAGATGCACTAGCTTTTGTAAATTATTAGGTATCTTTTTTAAATTACAATCTTCTAAATCAAGTTCTTTTAGAGTATTGTAGTATTGCAAATTAGAAAAATCACATCCTCTGTTACCCTCTAAATAAAGCTTTTCTAATTTCTTGCATTGTTGAAGTGTTTTGGGTAATTCTTTTAAACGGTTATTCCTTAAATCCAGTGATTTCAAAGAGGTTAGATTCCCAATATCAAGAGGAATTTCCTCGAAATGACCTCCTTCAAAATCTAATATTTCAATTTGCGGAAGCTGGAAAATCTCATTAGTAAATACTCTATTCCTACATCCTTTATTAAATATTAAGGACTTTAAATTTTTTAACTTGCCTATTTCGCCTAATTGCTTATCATTGCAGTCAATGATTACTTTTGTTACTTTTTCCTTAGAACGTATCGCCTCTGCTAAATCCCTATAAATGTAGCCTTTAGGTCTTTCTATGAAAAATTTAAAATCCCCCGATAAACTGACTTCCTGAAAATTGTCTCTGGATATACCTCTAAATTCTAGATGACCAATGATTTCCTGATCGTACTCTTTAGGATAATCATTGATAATGAGTTGTTGATAAATTGGATAATAAATCTCGTCTTCTATCTCTGAATGAACTCTTAATGTGATTAAAAAGGACGTATTTATTATGGAAAGTTCTAAAGTTGTATTTGAAAAAGTAGGATCACAACTTGTAAAACGAAGCTTTAAGTGACGATCGTCCGTAAATTCACTTTCGATATAATTTAATACATTTTCAGTATCATTTAATTTTATATTGGCGCTTTTAATTTTTTCATCGCTTGGGTTTTCACAAGCAGTTAGTTCTATTTTCTTTTGAAAAGAAATATTTTTAATTATTAATTCAGTAACTAAAGAATAATCCTGAGGTGATTCTTTAGTTACTGAATTGACGCAACTTAATGAAGAAGATATTAAGAATGCAATTATTATGTTTTTGGTTATATATTTCATTTAATGTTCTGGTTTTCTGACAATTGTATTGGTCATCAGCTTTCTTACTGACACCTGACACCTGACACCTGACTATTTCTTTCGATTAACAATTGGCAATAAAACCAAAGCTAACACACCAAAAACGATATTGCATAAAAATGGAGCTGCAAAGGCAATATTGGCAAATGAAAGCGCGTCAGACTGTCCAATTGCATAAAAACTAACCAATGCCGTAGACACGAAATATTGGTAAGAACCTATTCCGCCAGGAGAAGGAATAACTATCCCTAATGCACCAAAAATGAAGATTAACAAGCCCGCAGACATTCCTAAATGAGCCGTAGGTTCAAAAGAAAAGAACGCAAAATAAAGCATCAAATAATACATGAACCAAATGAAAGCAGTATGCCCAATAAAAGCAAGCGGATTATTGAGTTTTTGAATGGCTTGAATACCTTGAAGAAAACCCATTAACAGATTGAGGATTTTTTTATAAATAGAAGTGGCTTGTATTTTTTTTCTAAAAACAAATAGCAAAACACCGATAATGACTATTGCGCCTAAGCCTAACCAAATCCAAGTTGGTAAGCCTCCACCTTCTTCTTCCGATTGTAAAGCGTTCTCTTTTATATAGCCCCAAAGTTTGTCAAATTCGACAATCAAGCCCAAAACCATCATCAAGGCGAGACATATCACATCTAAAATTCGATCAACTACAACTGTTCCCAATCCTTTTTCGAGCGGAATTTTTTCGTAACGAGTAAGCACGCCACAACGCGCAACTTCTCCAGCTCGTGGAATGACTAAATTCACAACATAATTAACCAAAACACCCAAAAAACTATTTTTGAAACTCACTTTTGGCTCTCCGTCTTCTTTTAATGGATCTAACAACATTTTCCAGCGAATGGCTCTACTCACATTACTCAATAAGAAAGCCAAAACAACTAAAGACAACCAAAAATAATTGGCATTCTTAAAGTCATTCCCTAACTTGATTAAATAATCTTGTGGCGGTAAGCCCTTTTCTAATAATTCTTGCTGATAACTCTGATTAGTTGTATAATATAGGTAATACAAAATGCCTATTCCTAAACCAAAAAACAACACATATTTTAAAATTGAAAATATTTTTTCCTTCATTGTCCTATTTTAATAGCCCACCATTTAAACGGTGGGTTGAAAAAATCTAATTCGCGATTTAACTAGGACAAAATTAACATTTAAAAATACTTTATTTAATAATTAACGAAATATATCATTGTCAATTGTCAATTATCCATTGTCAATTGACTTAAAATTTTGCTTTTAAAACTTCAATAATCTGAGCTTCGGAAAGCGGCATAGGATTATTTTGATTTTCGGTATGAAAGGCGATCTCTTCAAAATCCTTTTCTTTTATGCCAAAATAGGACAAATTAGGAATGTGATACTCCTTTCCCCATTTGCGGACTTTCTTTAATAATACATTTTTGTAATATTGATTTGATTTTCCTCGGCTTTTGTGTAAAAGTCGTCCAACTCGGGCATATTTTTCGAGTGTTTGTTTATTTTCCTTCGGATATTTTAATGCTTCTTCTACGGTAACTCGATGTACTTCCGCCATTAATGTAGCACATAATACACTAAACGGAATGTCAAAACGACCAGCAATTGCCATTGCTAAACCATTAGTTGTGCCTAATCCAGTGTTAGAACTAGTTACGCCAGAAACCATTGAGGCATAAGCCATTGCACTTCGAGCAGCGGTATTTCTTCCATTGCGATAAGCTACGGGGAGAGATTTTACAATATAAGAAATTCCTTTAAAGGATAAAGTGTCAGTCAATTCGGTCGAGCCTAAAGAAAGAAAAGATTCTGCTAATTGAGAAAAAGCATTTATTCCACCAATAGCGGTTAAAAAAGGCGAGCAATGTTTGGTCATATTAGGATCAATAATTGCTACTTTTGGAACAAAATAAGTATGTTGTAATTTTTTCTTTAAGCCTCGTTCGCCGACTTCTGAAAGCATAGCATAGCGGGTCGTTTCGCTTCCTGTGCCTGCGGTAGTTGGTACAGCAATGAGCGGAATTGATTGTCCACTATGGTATTTTGAACCAAATTCTTCTAAATAATCAATAATGGGTTCTTGAATTGGCAACATCGCAGCAATGGCTTTTCCGCCATCTATTACGCTTCCGCCACCGATTGCCAAAACGGCATCAAAAGACAAATTCCTCAATTCTGAGACAATGCTGTCGATTAGAATAGGAGTAGGTTCTTTAGGAATAGTCGTGACAATCCATTCTAATTTATGTAATGTAAATAGTTCTTGGAGTTGCGCCCAATATCCTGTTTGGATAAACGAATTTTTCCCTGTTACGACTAAGATTCTAGTCCCAAATTCTTTTAATAGATTAGGTACTAAGGTAAATTTTCCAGTACCAAAGTAAATATCTGGTACGCGTCCAAAGTTGAACGTTTCTCCCATTTTGTTTAGTGCTAGTTAGAAATTGATGTTATTTTAATATTATGTAAGATAGAAAAAGATTTTAAAATTATAAAAATTTAAATATAGGAGAAGGAAACAACTATTTTGCTCAATGGTTTTTTGGAGCGTTTTGCTTACACAAAATTATCATTCTAAAATGCTCTAATCAAGTGAAAGCGGCTTTTTTAAAACAAAGAATCAGAGCAAATTTCCATATTAGATAATTTATATATATATTTGTTGAAATATATTTTTTAGGGTAAATATACCTCTTATACCAAACAAAGCACGCACTCAAAGTAAATAAATACAATAAAAGAACTATAATCTACCCTCTCATGCAAAAGAATCTATTCACTATACTACTAGGTGTAGTTTTGAATTTTGCTATAACTACACTCACAATCGCACAATGTATAGATGGCGACTGCGAAAACGGTCAAGGCATTTATATCTACGAAGATCATTCGATCTATATCGGAAAATTCCTTAGCGGAAAAGCCAACGGTCACGGAACTTGTTATTATTCTACGGGCGCAAAATATGTCGGTGAATGGCTCGATCACGAGTCTCACGGCACAGGCACTTATTTTTATGAAAATAAACAAACCGAAAACGGATCTTGGGCATTTGGCGAAC
>CAKZLL010000203.1 GCA_937125475.1 uncultured Saprospiraceae bacterium
AAGAGCATCCAAGATAAAAAAGTTCGAACGGGGTGATCTTTGGCAAAGATACGACGGCCCCAAAAAAATAATGCCAAACACGCGATTCCAAACAGACCTGTCGAAGCTCTATGTGTGAATTCAATCCATTTTGATTGATGTTTAATACTTGTTCCATTGTCTTGTGAACCACAGATTGTGCGGTAATGATTGGATTGACTTATGCCTAAATTATAGTTTTCTCGAATAGCCGTTCCTTCACTTAATATTTCCCAAGTCACGCCATTGTCCGTACTTTTTACTAAAAAACCATCCGTAGCCGCATAAAAAACGCCATTGATACACTCCGCAGCACGCAAATCCGCATGAATATAATTCGTACTTGTATTATAGCTTTCTTGATGTCCATTGCCTGAACCATTTGTACTGCTTAATGACCAATAAGTCACTTGATTGAAATTCATTCCGCCATCAGTGCTAAAAAAAGCATCGACATAGCCCATCATGATATTATCATCATCTAAATCACTAACTGCAAAACCTTGGTGTTTTTGGTCTGGATTGTTGACAAAGGAGAAAGACGTACCACTATTCGTTGATTTCCAAATTCCATTTTTTGAACCAAAATAAACGCAGTTTGAGCAAGAAGCACTTACTGTAATAAAGCCTACTTCGCCTGCATTTCCTGTTAGAGCAACAGTTGTAAATGTTACACCAATATCAGTAGAAACATAAACGACATTTGGATTATCTTCCGCATAAGCATAAACAATATTTGGATTAGTTGGATGAAAAGCAATGTCCGTAAAATCATTTGTAGAAACAGGAGTTGTCCAAGTTGCTAAATTATCAACAGAACGAAATAAGCCTTCATTACTACCAATAAAAATCAAGTTTGCAATTGTTGGATGATATGCTATTTTAGAAATTTCACTATTTGTTCCCAATCCGCCCCAACCTAAGTTAGTTGGATTAAAAGGCGTTTGAGACCAAACACTACCACCATCAGTTGAGCTATAAATCCCATGTGTTGTTCCGTTTGAACTATTTTGAACATTAATTAATACATTGTCAGAATTAGTCGGTGATGCTGTAATTGCATTTACACCTGATGCAATTAAGGCATCCGTTGTGCCTGTCCAAGTTGTTCCGCCATCAGTTGTTTTCCAAAATCCACCGCTTCTCGAACCCAAATACATTTTATTTGTATTATTTGCATCAATATAAAATGCTTCCACTCGACCTAAACCAGCCGAATAATGTCCTGTGATTTCGCCTACAATATTTGGCCCTAATTCTTCCCAACCCGTTGGATATAGATTTCGTTGTGCGCCATTTGGATTATTACGTTTAAAAATTTCGTATTGTTTCGCAACGAAATAAGGGTCAGTTTGGCTTCGGTCTCCGCTTGGATAATATTTGTGTTCATTCTCTACTCTCCAACGTTCAAAATTTTTCCAACCTGAGCCTTTCGCTCCTTTGTCAATATTTTCAAAATATCGTTCTGCTTCTCCAACAACTTCATAGAAATTAATAGACATATCATTCATCATGTCCTTATATAATTGTCCAAAGGCAGTTGCGCTAAAAAGTGTAAAAATTAATACGAGTGATAATAATTTGTTCATTAATCTTGTTCTTTAAAAAAATCAAGCATCAAATATCAGAGATATTTGATGCTTGTATAATAATACATTATGATTGTAAAAATCCAATATTTTTTAGGTAAATTTTAGTTATTCAGACCTACAAGATGCCTACAAACTAAAATTTTCGTGTATTTGACGTTTCCCATAGTCATTTCTTTTTCAATTCTAATCGTAATTTGATGCGTTGCAGGATTTGGATAAGTGAAGAAAAATAAAAACATCTTCTTGTCTCAAATCAAACATCAAACGTTAACTTAGATAACTTTTCTGCTTTTTCCCATAGCGTGGCACCGATTTTTTGATTTTTAGTACCTTCATCAGGTTGAACAATGCCTGGTTTTCCTTTAAATTCGTTAAAGCCCGTTGGGCCATAAAATTCACCTCCTTGCCCTTCAACCGATGCCATAATCAAAGGTTTTGCTGCATCTTCAGGTTTTCCTGCAAAGAATTTTCCAATCACCCAAATCACACCTTTTTGCAAAAAATTAGGATTTCCTGCATGTTGAATACCTGTAATAGATACGCCAGGATGCGCTCCTAAAGCATGAATATTTAGATTTTTAGTTTGAATTCTACGGTTCAATTCTGCCGTAAATGCCAAAATCGCCCATTTACTCCTCGAATACACTTTCATATTACCAACTTCCGAAAAGTCTTTTTCAGATTGAATATCATTGACATCAATCGGATTTCCACGATGTTCGGAGGAAGACATACTAACTACTCTTGCATCAGGTGTTTTTTGTAATAATGAAAACAATTGAGCAGTAAGTGCAAAAGGACCAATGAAATGAATCGCTAAATTCAATTCAATCCCATCCTTTGATGTTCTCTTTTCTTTATCAAAAAAGTAAACACCTGCATTATGCGCCAAAACATCCAAACGAGAATATTTTGACAATACAGTATTTGAGAATTGTTTAATAGATTCCAAATCTCCCATATCGACTAACATCAATTCTACGATTTCATTTGGAAATTCAGACTTCAACTGTTTTAACACCTTTTCACCCGATGCTTTACTTCGACAAGCTAAAACAACATGATAACCTCTACTTAACATTTCACGAGAATAGTGTTGTCCTATTCCTCCGTTCGCACCTGTTACTATTGCTATTTTTTTCATTCTTAGTTTAAAATTTTCCTGAATTTGCCCATGTATCTCTTGATGGAATAGGTTCCATGTTGTCCCAGTGTTCTACGATTTTACCATTTTCAATTCTGAAAAGGTCGAAAACAGCGAGTTCTGTTCCATTGAATGTAGCTTTGGAATAACTCACAACATGGTCGCCTTGACCAATGACTTTAAAAATAAAATCGTAGTTAAAATCTTGTGTTGCCAAGAAGTGTTTAACTGCATCAATGCCATTTGGAACATTTGGATTGTGTTGAATGTATGTTTCGGTAGAAACATATTTTTCTAATGCACCATGATTAGCATTTTGAAAAATATCTACAAAGAAGCTACGAACCAACGCTTTGTTTTCTTCTGTTTTGTCTAAATCCTTGATTTCAAAATCACCTAAAATCATATCATTACCAGAAACGGTATCTTTAGGTTCTACATATTTTGCAATAACATCCCAATGTTCTACGATTTTATCGTCATCAGAATTGGTATCAAATAAATCTGTTGTCACCCATTTTCTATCGCCATTATTAATGTCTTGATACACTTGAACAAAGACAAAATTACCATCTTCAATCGTACGAATTACTCGAATATCTCGAACAGGACAACGCACCACAAAATCCTTAAAAAACTCAATAAAGCCATCAACACCATCTTTTACACCTGTGCTGTGCTGCGTATATCGGTCGCCCGAATACTCTCGAATAACTTCATAATTTCCATCTCGAATACCTTTTAAATAAAGGTTCTTTGCGTTTTCTGATTTCTGACTCATAGCCTTTCCTATTTTTTATTAAAAATTAGATTTATAGTTATTTATTGTACCGCAAAATTCTATAAAACAATTGTTTTACAAAAGGTAAATTTTTAACAAAAAAGGTAAATCCTTACATCTTTCAATTTAAAAAATAGAATTTCTAAAAGCCTTCGGAGATAAGCTAGTATGTTTTTTAAAATACTTTGTAAAATTAGTAACTTCATCAAAACCAACAAGATAAGAAACTTCAGTAATGTTTTTTGTTTTGTCAGAAAGTTCTTTTTTCGCTTTTAAAATTAAGGTTTTATCAATAAAACTTTTAATAGACAAATTGGTAAATATTTTACAAATCTTATTTAACTTCCTATAGGAAACGTTCAACCAATTACAATAATCCGTAGCATTGCGAGAAAGCACTAGTTCCTTATCTAACATTCTTTGGAATTGAATAAAAAGTGCTTTATCTGCTGATTGAATATTAGGAAGATCATCTTTAGACTGCGACTTGATTTTGAGTATAAATGTTCTTAATAAACATTGTAAAATCTCTTGTTTTTCTAATCTATTTGGTGCTGTATATTCTTGATAAATATACTTAACTAAAGCATGAAAAGTATTGTATTCCGCGCCTTGTTGGAGTGAAATAATTGGTTTATAAATTAATGAATTATAAGGATAGGAATAAGAAAGATCCTTAAATTTGATCTGATTTTGATAAAGAAATTCTTCTGTAAAGAATAAAACAAAGCCATTCACATCGTTATCATCTCCCCAAGCATGGATTTGATCTTTGCCAATGAATAGGATATTTTTTTCTTGATAAGGATATGTTTTAAAATTAATCTGATGCTTGCCATTACCTTCATTAATAAACAAAATCACATAGAATTTTACTCTATGCGCTAATTTTCTGCTAGCTAATGGTATGTTTTCAAAAAAAGTATCCAAACGACTAATTTCAAAGCCAGTTTCTTTGTGTTCCTTTCGAAAACTATATTCTTGAATATCGTTTTTCATCCTCTGTTCATCTTTTAAAATAGGAAGATCTTCTTTGATGTTTTTTAGAGAGCGTGCAAAAAATGCCTCAAGATTTCAGCAAATTATTTCATTTTACGCAAGCAAAATTATCGTCCTAAAATTAGCATTAATTTTAAGCAAAAATACCAATCAAAATAAATTTATTAAAAAAATGAAACTTTTCTGTAACATCTTTTAATTAGCTTCGTCAATAGGGCGAAATGAACTTAACAGAATTTAAAAATAGAATACTTCCAGCCAAAGATAAATTGTATCGAATGGCATTACGCATTGTCGGTGACAGCGCGGAGGCGCAAGATGTGGTACAGGAAGTCTTTATTAAAATCTGGAAGAAACGCGCTCATTTAGATAATATTGACAACATTGAGGCTTTTTGTATGAGGATGACCAAAAATTTAGCCATTGACAAAACCCGTTCTAAACACAAACGAACGCAAAGTCTTGGGCATGGTTTAGATTTTGCTACACATTCGAGCAATCCGCATCAACAAGTTGAAATGAATGACACGATCAATCGAGTTCGGACGCTAATGAAATCATTACCCGTCAAACAACGAATGATCATGCAACTTCGAGACATAGAAGAAATGTCTTATGATGAAATCGCTAAACATTTGGATTTGCCGATGAGTCAAGTTAAAGTCAATCTATTTAGAGCTAGAAAAAAAATTCGTGAATTATTGTTAAATCAACGATATGGATTACAATAACATACAAAATTTGTTAGATAAATATTGGGAAGGTGAAACCTCAGTTGAGGAAGAAAAACGCCTCCGAGTATATTTTAATCAGCCTAATGTTCCCGAAAAATGGGCAACTATTCAGCCGATGTTTCAATATTTTGAACATGAGAAAGTTATCCGAATCGAACAAGAAGATTTTGAGGAGCAATTGTTAGCTCAGTTAGATACAACTACTATTCGACCGATTAGAAGCCGTCGAAATATTAGGCGAATATTGAGTTATGCAGCAGCAGTTTTATTATTGGTTGTGGGAAGTTATACGACTTATCAACAATTTCAACCCGTTCCTGCTGACGATCAATATTTATCTTTAAATGATTTGAGTGATGAAGATCGCTTAGCTTATGAACAAACCAAATTTGCATTAAGTTTCTTAGCTTCTAAGCTTAACAAAGGAACGAAAATAGCCACGGATAACGTCAATAAAATGAATAAGGCGGCTAAAAATGGAGTAAAACAATAGATTTTAATAGTTAAACAAGATGTTTTGTGGTAATGTTTGATGTGCCGTGCGGACGCGTAGGGTAAAGGCATGCCTTTGCCCTACAATGTCCATCACACCCATCAAAATTATCACAAACATCAATTAAAAAAGATGACAATGAAGTATTTATCAATTGTATTAATTGCAGTAATCGGCATAATGATGCCACAACAAGCACAAGCGCAAAACGACGCTATTTCTAAGTATTTTGAAAAATATATGGACGACGAATCTTTTACGGTTGTTTATATCAGTTCAAAAATGTTTGATATGTTCGCTCGTCTCGATCCCGATATAGATGAAGAGGTGAAGGATGTTATCAAAGATTTAAAAGGACTAAGAATATTAGTAAAAGAAAATCCAGAGAAAGCACTCTATAGAGAAGCCATCAAAAAAATCAACTTTGACGAATACGAAGAACTAATGACCGTTAGATCTGAAGGCGAAAAAATCAAATTTGTAATCAAAGAAGATGGCGATATTATTAAAGAGCTGCTCTTAATTGTTGGAGGAGGTGATAATTTTGTATTGATGAGCTTTATAGGCAAAATTGATTTAGAAAAAATATCTAAATTGTCTAAAAACGTTAATATTAACATCGATGGACTTGATCGATTAGAGGAATTAGACAAAGAAAACCAGGATAATAACAAAGATCAAAACGAGGAAGAAGAAGAAGAAGAAGATAAAGATTAATTAAATAAAGCCAATGTAAGTATGATGGGTAAACATTTGCCCATCATACTTACTACATTACATACAAGACAACAATTCTTCAACAATAAAGAAAAAAGATGAAAAACTTAATAGTCATTTCCCTATTTATCGTCATGCTTCCTTCTCAGATGGAGGCGCAACGGGACATCAATCGTTTTATAGATCGCTATTATGACAAAGAAAATGTAACAACAGTAGAATTGAGTGGGCTTTTATTAAAAATGGCTGCTCGATTTGTGGATGAAGAAGGAGGCAAAGAACTTCTTGCATCCATTTCAAGATTGCAGGTAATGGCAATGGATGGACAAAACCATGTAAGTGCCAAAGACCTCAAGGCGCTTAAAAGTGGTGTTCAAAAGAAAGACTTTGAGCAACTAATGATGATAAGAGATGGAAAAACAACAGTCGATTTCTACATGAAAGAAAAAAAAGGAGCAATTACTAATCTCTTGATCTTAGTCAGTAGTAAAGACGAATTTGTCCTTTTAAATATCAAAGGAAAGCTAAAATTCAGGGATTTGCGAAAGCTAGATTTTAATGTAAATGGATCCGAGCACCTCAAAAAATTACCAAAAACCAAAACAGATGTCCCAAGAGCCAATTAAACGCTTGATGAAAAAGGTATCAGAAAAAGAGTGATTATCAATATTTTATTGAACTAAACCAACTGACACCTTCCTTAAAAAAACAACTAACCCCAAACAAGATTTTTTAGATGACGAATTTGCATAGAAAAAGGAAGGTAATCTGATTACCTTCCTCTTTTTTTGTACTTCCACAAGTAAAATTGTCTAAGTAAATAATTGTCTTATTCACTCATTTTTCATTTTCGTTTATAACGAAAATGACCCTAAAGACCCTAAATAAGATTTCATTACACTAGAATGATCACTATTCTGAGCTTTAATAACCATTACAAAAGTAGACTTGATATGCTGCTCTACTTGCTTATAACGGGTTTCAAAATCTGATTTATTTAAAGCTAATACTTGCTCATCATAAGCTAATTTAGCTTCATCTCTAACGAGTTGTTCACGAGATGCAACACGAGAAGGCCATTTATCCGCCATCATGTCTTTTTCTCTTGAATTATCTTTTTCCAAATCAACTCTTCTTGTTGCTAAGGCTTGTCTAGTAGCAGCTAATGTTTGTGCTTTACTATCAAATTTAGTTTGTGCTTCACTACGAATTGTATTTATTTTTGATAATAAAGCATCTAAATTACTAGCGGATTCAGTTAGAGAAGATTTAGCAGCGCTCATTTCATCATTTAGGGATTGAGCAAAGGAACTAACACATAGAAGTGCTAAAAACAGCGTAATTATACCATTTTTCATGATTAAAATTTTGTTTGATTAAGAGAATAAAAATAAAAAGTGTGATTATTACTACCTTTTAGTAGTGTCATGCTAAAGTAATATATTTTCTTTTAAAACAACAACTTTTTCATATAGAAATTTTACAAATGATAAAAAAAACAAGATATTCATTGGAATTACTTAGACAACTACCATTATATATATGTATATTTTAATAATATAAAAATTATATACTGAAGATTGTGACTTCACTTATTACATATATGATAACTTTCCATGTAACATATTTACACTTGCCTTTCTCTTTTTTTGTTTTCAAATAAGAAAAAAACTTTTATATCTAATTTCAACTCTTAATTCTTTTTGTTTAAAATTACGACTATTCAAAAGCCTATCTATTATATTATTACATTACAGATTAGGGTTTCGCCCAAATCTTATTTGCCCGTTGCAGCAAATTAAGTAAGGACTGTACAGGTCTAATATTAAAAAACATTGAGTTACTTATAAAATATCAATTAAAAATTGGCTTCAAATCAATTACTTATGATCACATTTTTTTAGAACTAAAACATTATTCATTAATACACTAAAAAAAGCATTTTCAATTTTCAAATTTTAACTTTCAATTATCGAACCGTCACGTTTACACAAAATCGGTCATATGCCCATTTCATCCTTTCCTTTATCGCATTGAATAGAAAGCACTTTTTAATAAAAAAATTAAGTCGTACTTTGTAATCATAAATAATAACCGATACAACTAACAACAACGAAATAAAAATTCAATCACACAACAATCTTAGAAAAATGAACAAACAATATTTACATTTAAATCATCTTTTCCATTTAGCCACTGCTAAAAATCATTTCCAAGAATTACCCGATTGTCAACGAAATCGGCTTAATTCATTCTTTGAAATGCAAGTCAAACGAAAACTTTAGTATTCAAATAGAATAATCAAAATACTGATTTACATCAATGTTTAATTAACATATTCGAATAGTATTGATCTTTTTCAATTAAAAATACTTAATCTATCTTATAGGCGTGTAAAATAATTGAGTAATCAATAATGAAGTAATTGAGTAACTTTACCAATTATTAATTTCCATTATCAATTATCCATTATTATACACATAACTTAAATAAATTTTTGTAAGTTGCTCAAAATTTGAGCTTTACAAAGATTTAAGCACTAGTATTATATTAATACAGTACTAAAACCAATTATTTATTTAAGTTAAAATCCAGTTTTTTTATCATGCACAATTTTACAAATAAACAAAATCAATAGAAACATGAACACCAGTTTTAGAAATTACTTCACGCTATTGGTTCTATTATTAATGAGTATTCCCTTATTAGCACAGGAAGATAGAACCTACTACAACTACAACAGAGATTGGACATTCGGCATTCACGCTGGAGCGTCTTGGCAAGAAAGCGATGTTTACGACCGTTTCGGTGGTGGACTTGGCTTAACATTAGGTAAACGCTTTTATGGAAACCCTGGATCCATGTTTGCGCTCGACTGGAGAGGTCGATTGACTTACTCTAATTCTTTCGGGCAGGACTCGGAACGCTATACAGATATTGGTAATACCGATGAAAATCTTTTAGGACAATTAGGCGCTAATCAAGATTATAGCAATTTAGGATATGTCTTCAATAACTACCGAACAGACATGGTAGATTTAAATTTAGAAGGCGTTTTAACATTAAATAAATTAAGAGAACGTCATGGCGTTATTTTACAATTATTTGGTGGTTTAGGGCTTGATTTTTACAATGCAAAAATCGACCAATTAGACGGAAATAATGACCTTTATGATTATGCGTCAATCAATGATACGACAGGAAATTCAGGTTCAAGAATTAGAAGTGACATCAATGATTTGAGAGGAGAGTTTTTCAGAGATGGCGTTTATGAAACTAGCAATGATACTCGTTTAACGCTAATGCCTTCTTGGGGTTTTGGTATCGGATATCAGCCGCGTGAATGGTTCTCTTTTGGCTACGAACACCGTTTTGCTTATCCGATGACTGATATGTTGGATGGTGTAGAAAGTAACAATGCTACGGATAAAGCAGTCAATGACATTCATCACTTATCTTATTTGTATGCTCGTTTTCATTTCAGTATGAATGGTGATTGTTTACCGCCTGTTATTCGTTTGACAAGCCCGACAGCTAATCCATATAGCACTCAATCGCCTAGCGTTAATGTAACGGCAAATATTGAGGAAGTGAACAGCAGTAGAGATATTGAAGTTACAGTAAATGGTTTGCCAGTATATAATCACGATTACAATACCTCAACGGATCGTTTTAACTTAGCAGTTTTATTACAGAATGGCGAGAATATCGTTAGAATTAAAGCGAAGAATAAATGTGAACAAGATGAAGCAGTTTTAAGAATTATCTTCAATCCAAATGTAGTGGGCGGTCAAGCTCCGATTGTAGAAGTTTCTAATCCAGCAACTGATAATTATTCTACGGATGAAAATTCTTTCCGATTAAGAGCGAAAGTCAGAAGAGTAAGTACAAAGTCAGATATTGGTTTTAAAATCAATGGAAAAGCAACACGTAATTTTTCTTATGATAGTGAAGATAGCGAAGTTACTGCAAATATTCCTTTGATCGTTGGAGCAAATGTGGTTACAATTACTGCAACTAATCAATATGGTATGGATGAAGATGTTACGACAATTATAAGAAAAGAAGCATTTAATCAAGTGAATGCTCCTACGGTTAGAATTACAACGCCTTCTGCGAATCCGCATTCAACAAGAAATCCTAGCCAATTTATCGTGGCTTCGATTGACAATGTATCGCAAAAAGGAGATATAATTTTTACAGTTAATAATCAAAAAGCACCGTTTCGTTTTAATTCAAATACTGGACAGTTAGAAAGTACAATCAACTTGAGAGATGGCAATAATGTTGTTAGAGTTGAGGCTAGAAATAATGGTGGTCAAGATAGCGATCAAGCAACTATTGTTTACAAAAGAAGCGCAGTCACACCGACACCAACGAGAACTCCGCCGACTGTTCGTATCACTTCGCCTCAAAATGGCACAAGTGTAACAAGCAATCAGCAAAGAGTAACAGCGACAATTAAAAATGTTAGTCAGAAAAACCAAATTACTTTTAAAGTAAATGGTCGTACATCAAATAACTTTAATTTCAATGCTCGTTCAAATCGTTTTGAAAGTACTGTTACTTTGAATGAAGGACAAAATCGCGTAGAAATTTTAGCAGCGAATAGAGATGGAAATGATGCCGATAATATCGTTATCACTTATAAAACAGCAGCTTTACCGCCTGTTATTACATTACTTGTTCCAAAGCAAAACCCTGCTAAAACGACTAGTAGTAGATATGTGATCGAAGCAGCAATTAAGAATGTAAGAAGCAAAAATGAGCTTTCTTTTAAATTAAATGGCTCTAATAATAGCTTTTCTTACAATACAAAAACGAAGACATTTAGTGCAACAGTTGCATTAAAAGAAGGATCAAATAAATTTGAAATTCGCGCAAGCAATAGAGCTGGTAAAGATCAAGCAGATGGAACGATTGTTTATCAAAAAATGGGTGGAGTTGTATTACCTCCTTCTGTAACAATCTCAAGTCCAAATGACAATGCAGTTTTCAACACACCTGCTCAAGTAGTGAAGGCGAAGATTAAAAATGTAAGTAGTAAGAAACAAATTACTTTTAAAGTAAATGGTCGTTCAACTGCTGCTTTCAATTACAATACAAGTACAGATTTGTTTGAAGGGAATATCTCTTTAGCAGAAGGACGAAATACAGTTGAAATCGTAGCAACGAACAACGCAGGAACAGATAAAGATCAAGTAGCAATAAGTTTGAGAACGGTAAACAATACTCCTGCTCCAGTTATCACAATTACGCGTCCGACGGCTAACCCTGCTACGGTAACGAGTAATAAAGAAGTGATCAAAGCGAAGATTTTAAATGTATCAAGTAAAAGTGACATTACGTTTGTGATGAACAATAATACAAATGCTACATTTACTTTCAATACAAGAACGAAAGAGTTTTCTGCTCCTGTTACATTAAAAGAGGGTGCAAATAACTTTAGAATTACAGCAACGAATAATTCAGGAAATGACCAAAAAGGCGGCGTGATTGTTTATAAAAAACAAGCAACTATTCCTGGTCCTCAAATTACAGTTACAGCACCGAGACAAAACCCATTCACTACGAATGTAAATAAAGCAACGATTACAGCAACAATTAAAAATGTGGCTAGTCGCTCAGGTATTGAATTTACCATTAATGGTAAGAAATCAACACGCTTTGTTTTCAATCCGAACAATGGTAGTTTTACAACACCAGTAACTTTACAAACAGGTAGCAATAGGTATTTAATTACAGCAACAAACAAAGGTGGTAGAGATCAAGCAAAAGGTGAAATCATTTACAAAAAGCAAGTAATTACACCTAGACCAAATGTAACAATCACTAGTCCGAATAATAATAGCACGACAAAGAACCCAATGCAGGTGATTATCGCTACTATTAAGAATGTATCAAGTAAAGAAGATGTAACATTCAAGTTAAACGGAAGAAAAATCTCGAATTTTACCTTTAACTCTCGAACTAATAAATTTTCGGGTGAAGTAAAATTAAAAGACGGAAGAAATAATATAACTATTAGTGGTAGAAACAGAACAGGATCTGATCAAGATGATGTAAGTATCACTTATCAAACTTGTCAGAAACCAGCGATCACTTTCACACAACCAACGGCTAATCCTTACACAATGACTAGCCTAGTTACAATCGAAGCGAGTGTTTTGAATGTACAAGGTTCAAGTAATATCAAGGTTACAGTTAACGGTAGTACAACAAACAATTGGAGCTACAAGGCGAGTAATAAAAAATTGACAATTGATTACTCAAAATGGAGAACGGGTAATAATAATGTAATCATTACAGCAACAAATAGCTGTGGTGTAGCAACAAAATCACTTACAGTTATTTACAAGCAAGTAGCAAGACCAAAAATTAACTTTGTTCAACCTACTAGCAATGGTGGTGCGAGAGATGTTAGCATTAATAGTACAATAGTCAAAGCGAATGTTTCTAACGTTTCTAAAAGTGATGTTACTTTTACTGTTAATGGAAATAGCCAGAGCTTTACGTTGAAAAATGGTGGTTTAACTGCTGGTGTTACCTTGAAAAGCGGTACTAATATCATTAAAATTGCAGCTAAAAATGCTGGTGGTCAAGACACAAAGCAGATTGTAGTCAAGTATGTAAAAGTTGTTACAAAACCATCAGTTAGAATCACAAGTTCTTCTAAAACGGTTAGCAAGTCTAGCTATAATCTTAGAGCAACTGTGAAAAACATGGATAGCAAAACTGGCGTGTTTGTATTGATCAATGGTCAGAACAAAAGCAATTTTAGCTATAATTCAAAAACAGGTAGTTTAACTTTGCGTGTGACGCTTAAATCTGGATTAAACAATATTCAAGTTGGTGGACGAAATTCAGCAGGAGCAGATATGAAAACCATTTCTGTAACTTATAAAAAGCCAGTTGCTCCAAAAACTAGAAATAGCAATATTAAAGATAAAATAACGCCACGTTCAGTGAAGAAGCCAAAAACTTCTAAGCCGAAAACAACGAAGAAGCCGAAAACTTCTAAGCCGAAAACAACGAAGAAGCCAAAAACTTCTAAGCCGAAAACAACGAAGAAGCCGAAAACTTCTAAGCCGAAAACAACGAAGAAGCCAAAAACTTCTAAGCCGAAAACAACGAAGAAGCCGAAAACTTCTAAGCCGAAAACAACGAAGAAGCCAA
>CAKZLL010000204.1 GCA_937125475.1 uncultured Saprospiraceae bacterium
ATCTTAAAATCTAAGGATACGATCCCTTGAAGGGATCAGATCCTTGAAGTTTCGTTATTCCCGTCCAACCTGTAAAGCAGCAGTGCAATTAAAAACATCAAATAATACGCATTTCAATTAAAGGTGTCGCATACAAAATATTTCTTTTGAATTTATACGTTATCCTCAATTGAAATGCGTATAAATTTTGTTAAAATTTACTTGATTTATATAAAAAGGAAGGATTGAACGACTTATTTTTTCAATAGCTCGCTCAATCCTTATTTTTTATAAAATTACTTTTCAGAAAGTAAATTTCCTAAGAATTAATTCGTCGAATATCTGCTCCGATTGCTCTCAAACGATCTTCAATATCTTGATAACCTCGATCTATTTGATGAATATTGCTAATAATACTCTTGCCTTTTGCGGAAAGTGCAGCTATCAACAACGCAACTCCTGCTCTAATATCTGGCGAACTCATTTGAATTCCGCGTAATTGATGTCTGCGTTCTAAACCAATTACAGTTGCTCGATGCGGGTCACACAGAATAATTTGCGCCCCCATATCAATCAATTTATCAACGAAAAACAAACGGCTTTCAAACATTTTTTGATGAATCAAAACACTGCCTTTTGCCTGCGTTGCCATCACGAGTAAAATACTCATCAAGTCAGGCGTAAAACCAGGCCAAGGAGAATCATAAACCGTTAATATAGAACCATCTATAAAATTCTGAATTTCATAAACATCCTGTTCTGGAATATAAATATCATCGCCTTGTATCTCAAATTGAACACCAAATCGACGAAAAATTGGTAAAATATTACCCAACATATCAACACGGCAATCCTTGATTGTAATTTCTGATTGTGTCATAGCAGCTAAACCAATAAAACTACCAATTTCGATCATATCTGGCAAAACACGATGTTCCGTTCCGTGTAATTCTTTCACACCTTCAATCGTCAAAAGATTAGAACCGACACCAGATATTTTCGCGCCCATACCATTCAACATTTTACATAATTGTTGGATATAAGGCTCACAAGCTGCATTATAAATTTGAGTAGTGCCTTCCGCCATCACTGCTGCCATAACGACGTTAGCTGTTCCTGTGACAGAAATTTCATCCATCAACATATAACAACCTTTCAAATTAGAAGCTTCTACTTCATAAACATTCTTTTCTTCAAAATAATTGAACTCCGCTCCTAGCTTTTGAAAACCTAAAAAATGCGTATCCAATCTTCTACGACCAATTTTATCACCTCCTGGTTTAGGAATATATGCTTTTCCAAAACGCGCCAATAATGGACCGATTAGCATAACCGAACCCCGAATTTTACCTGCGTTTTTCTTAAAATCATCTGAATACAAATGATCAATATTGACATTTTTTGCTTCAAAAGTAAACGTATCCTTTGAAATTCTTTCGATTTCTACGCCTAATCCTTTTAGTAAACCTATTAATTTCCTAACGTCCAAAATATCTGGAACATTAGAAATTGTCACTTTTTCTGCGGTCAATAATGGCGCACATAGTACCTGTAAAGCTTCATTTTTAGCTCCTTGCGGAATTAATTCTCCTTTTAGTTTCTTCCCTCCTATTACTTCAAAAGCGTCATTCAACATTATATATCTTAATTTTAACGATTTATGCAAAAGTCTCGAAATATAAGAAAAAGCAAGTCAGAAAAGTAAAATAACTAGAAATTTAATTCTTGGTAACAAAGATTTTTTTATACGGTTACTGATATTCTTCTTTTATAATTTCTTTGAAGAACCACCAAACAAGAGCCATTACTGCAATACCAGCACTTAGAATTATCCACGGCATTGAATAATTAATTTCTTTTTCTCGTATATAAATAGGTTCTTCTGCCCTGTGCTGATTAAGATCTGGTCCATACTTAATTGTATGTCTAGTCCTAAAATAGAGTTACAGGTTAAAAAATAAATAACCTACCCAAAATTACGTAATGAATTTATAAATACGGCTCTTTCTTCCACGCCTTTTTAGAAAACATAGAAAACGGCATATAAAACCCTAATTGAATACCCGAATCAGCAAAACGTTGAGGTTGAGCCGCTTCACTCAGTGCAATGTTATCAAAATCAAGAGTCGTTCGATAACCAATAGTAGCATAAGCACCTCTTGCAAAATTAAATGCCATTCCTATTTCTCCAATTGCGCCAAAACTATAATAATCAATTAAGCTTTTATCCGCGTCTGTATTCGTTGGAAAAGATAAAAAACCACCCGCCGAAAAGTACAATCGCCACAATTGCTGATCTTCTATTCCTAAATCTTCGATGGTTAATTCTACTAATAAAGGAAAACGGATAAATTCAGTGCTTCGATTTCCGCCTTGGCGAACAATGTTATTCGCACCAAAACTTAACCCCGAACGAGAGTTAAATTTATAATGTAAAGAAATACTAAAATCATTCGTCGTGTATTCTTCACTATTATTATTCCATTCTCTAGATGATGTATGTGTAATAGATGGACCAAAATAAAGTTGAGCAGTTGCGTTTTCAAAACAAGAAAATACAAGCAAAACAGTAAACAATAGGTAAGTAAATATTTTCATGTATAATTATCTTTTGTATGGTATAACGTTTAGAATTTGAAAATGTACTGTTTAAATAATTTATCTTACCTCATCATTAAGTCTTACTTAAATGATGAAAGTAACATCTTTTTTACTCCACTTTGATTTTATATTATCCTAAAAAACGGTGATCTGATGAAAAAACTGTTGTATCGCAAAAAATTTAAGAACAGATACATATATTTTTTATCTTAATGCTTAATTTTAAAAAGATAATAGTTATTTTGTAGACAAATACAAACACGCTTGATAAAGCGTTAAAATTTCTAATAAAAATAAATAATTCCTGAAAAAATCAGCTCTTTGAAAATTATTGTGGGAAACGTAAAAAAACAATTTTCTATACAATCCTGCTGGCAAAAAAGTGTCAGGAATAAGGTCTCAGAAAAAATTTATCTACCTGACACCTCGCCCCTGACACCTGACACCTTCGTTAAGGATCTTTAATGAAAATGATATTATTCGTTTCTGTAATAATTTTCAAAGAACCCTAAATTATACTTCGTATACCAGTAAATGTAATATTTCGTTACGCTACTATTTGTTATATTTTCTAAAAAATTATATTGTTTTCGTTACTCGAAAATGTAACGGTATGGAACACAATTCACAATTAAAATTTGTATGTTTAAAAAAGGACTAATCATCGTAGTAGTGTTTTTGATGGGTTCATGGTCGCTGCAAGCGCAAGCCACTATGACTTACAAAGACGCTAATCTCGCTTACAAGCAAGGAATTGAATTTTATGAAAAAGGGCTTTATGGCGCGGCAAAAGCTGAATTTAAAAATTTTATGGCGGGAGCAAGAGCCGCTCATTTGGAAACACCTCAAATGATGATGCAAATGGCTGAACTCCGTTTTGCTCAATCTGCCATCAAACTCGATCAACCAGAAGGGGAAAAATTAATCCTCAATTTCATTAAAAAATATTCTCCTAGCACAATCGCTAGTCAAGCGCAACTCGAAATGGGGAATTATTATTATGCCAAACGAAAGTATGATCAAGCTTTGAAATATTTTTCAAAAATCAAATCATTAAGTTTGTCTAATGAAGAGATTACTGAAATTTCTTTCAAAAAAGGCTATTCTTATTTTGTGAAAAAAAAATATCCAAAGGCAAGAAAAGAGTTAAAGCAAGTCAAGGAAATTAAGACGAGCAAATATTACGAGCCTGCGAATTATTATTATGGTATTACTGCTTTTTTTGCGGATGACCGCGACGAAGCTATTACTAGTTTTAATCGCATTGAAAATTCTAAAAAATACAGTCACGTTATTCCTTATTATAATTGTCAAATTTATTTTTCGGATGGAAAATTCGATAAAGTCATTAGCTACGGCTCACGTCAATTACAACGAAATAACATTAAATATCGTCCTAAGATCAATCAAATGGTCGGGCAAGCTTATTTTGAAAAAAAGGATTTTCAACGCGCTTTGCCTTATTTGGAAGAGATGGCAAGTAGCTCTAGCAATTTAAGAGAAGCGGATTTGTATCAAGTTGCTTATACGCAATACAAAACAGGTAAATATGCGGATGCGATCAAGAACTTTGAGGAATTAACCGCTCTTAAAACCAAATTAGGGCAGAATGCTTTGTATAATTTGGCGGATTGTCATATCAAAGGAGGAAATAAAAACCACAAAATTTCTGCTCGAAATGCTTTTAAAGCTGCTAGTTTGATGAATTTTGATAATAATATCAAAACCGAATCAGAATATAATTATGCCAAATTGAGCTATGATCTGAAAGATGATAAAGAGGCAATTAAAGGCTTGAGAGCTATTCAGCGTACCTCTCCTAATTATAGCGAGGCACAGGAATTGTTGAGTAAAGTCTTTTTGAGAACCCGTAATTATGCAGATGCAATTAAAACATTAGAAGGTATTTCGAATAAGTCAGTCAAATTGCGTGAAGCTTATCAAAAAGTAACTTTCAATCGTGGTATTCAGTTTTTTAATGATGCTAATTTAGCCGCATCTCGCGCAATGTTTGCGAAATCTTTGCAAAATCCAATTGATCAAAAAACTAAAGCATTGACTTATTATTGGTTGGGCGAAACGGATCATTTGGAAAAAAACTTTAACGGAAGTATCCAAAATATCAATCAATTTTTAACTATTGCAAGTTCTTTGCGTGGTTTGCCTGATGTGTCTTCTGTTCATACAGCGAATTATACACAAGGTTATAATTATCTTAAAAAGGATGATTTTACAACTGCACAACGCTATTTTTATAAAGCAATTACAGGAATTGAAAAGAACGGATCGACGATCTTT
>CAKZLL010000205.1 GCA_937125475.1 uncultured Saprospiraceae bacterium
ATTAACGTTTGCCTCGATCGAGACGAAAGCACTTGGCAAAGAACGATGTTGCGCGTTCCGGTGCCAGGTATTAATCTTTTTGCCTCTGCTGATACACCTTTAAAATTAAAATATGATCTAAGTCGCTTGCCAGCCTATTATATTATTAATAAAAAAGGTAACTTCGCGTATCTGCCCGAAGGAAGCAGAGATATTTTATTTGAATTTGAAAAATTATCCAAAGAGTGATTTTAATGGATAATGGACAATTGACAACGAATAAACCATTACACAACCATGTTTAATAGTCTTCCTCATACTTTTCGTAAGCACAATTTATCTGCCGATGTCAGAACGCTTTTGCATTTGCGCAAAGCAAGTGAACGCAATTTAGTCAATACGCTTGGCGATTTATATATGGTTTTGCGGTCGTTAGTTGCTAATAGTCCAAAGGATTATGGACCGTTTACTGCTGCTTTTTATGAATATTTTTTAGGGACGGAAGTCAAACGAGGCGAGTCGCTCAATAGCGCAATCGTGCGTTCAGATACGTTCAAAGAGTGGCGAAAAGATTATGAAGATGAGTTAGAAAACATGGATGATTTTCGTTTGACGGAAGCGGTCGATCAATTTTTGGACGAAATTCATCGCACGACTTATGATATTAAAAAGTTCTTTTCTGGGGAAGATATTCTAAAAGATGATAATCCAGATATGGCAGATGATACCGAACAACAAGATGTTAATTCGGAACGTCAAGTCAATCAAATGGGAGATTATTCTAATATCTCGCTTGAAGAATTGCGCAAAAGAATGGAGCGAGTTGCTCGACAACAAAAGCGCAAACACCGAGGCGGTAGTCACTGGATTGGTCAAAACGGCATGTCTCCTTACGGAAATAATGGCGCAGCAAAAGGCGGAATTCGCGTTGGTGGTAGTGGTGGTGGAAAAATGGCGCGTGCAGTTTTGGGCGATCCAAATTTTTATCCTGCTGATACAAAAGCGATTTTGAGTGATGATAATATAGATGCTACTTTGGCAATTTTGAAAGGTATTGAGGACGAAAGCACTGATACTTTTTTGGATATTCCTGTTACGATTAAGGAAGGCGTGAGAATGGGCGGTTTGTTTTTGCCGCATATTCAAGAAAAAACCAATCAGAAAATACAGGTTATTTTGATTATTGATAATGGCGGTTATTCGATGTCTCCGTACATTCGTCATGTTCAGAAGCTATTTTCTAAAATGAAAACACGCTTCACCCATGATTTGAAAACCTACTATTATCACAATACGATTTATGGCGGTGTCTATGAAGATGCAGCTCGCAGAACCTTTGTTCCGATTGATAAAATCGCTTCGTTTTCGGATGATCACAGTATTTTTGTAATTGGAGATGCGGATATGGCTCCTTATGAATTAACGCCTCCGAGCATTCAAGCTTGGCAAAAAATAGCTAAAAAATTCAAAAGATCGGCTTGGCTCAATCCTATGCCTACGCGTTTTTGGGCAATGTCTGATACTGTTCCGATGCTTAGAACGGTTTTCGATATGTATTCACTAACGCCAGAAGGTATTGAAAAAGCCGTGCAGAAGATGAACCAGAAGCGGAAGTTTTATAAAAAGTAAATCTTCTATTTATTAGATAATAATAGAACAAAAGCCCTTACGGTCAAATGACTGTAAGGGCTTTTGGGTTCTAGAAAGGCTGGTAGGTGATCCTCTTCCGTGTGGTCTACTCATTCCTACCAGTGTAGTCTTCCTGATTCGTTCTATGTTGTGAAGTCGTAATCCTCTTCCGTGTGGTCTCCTCCTTCCTACCCCCTAT
>CAKZLL010000206.1 GCA_937125475.1 uncultured Saprospiraceae bacterium
CACATTTTAAAAATAACAATTTGTATTTTATTGACAATCATTCTCAACTCTCAATTTTCAACTTTTAATTCGCATAATCTTTAGGATTGTTTGATTGCCTTTATGATTTCGTTTCGCTGATTGTTGTATAACGAAATCATAAAAGCAATCAAATTATTATAATTCGAAACTCCCTAACACCTCGCTCCCGACACCTCAACAAAAAAAAACATCTGCATAAAATCAGTTATAATTAATAATTCTTCCCTAAATTAGCCCTTTCAAAAATCATTCAATTGTCATGCAGTACGAATATCAACTCGACGAGATAGATCTTTTAACCTTTCAGCTTTTTACGGTTTCCAAGAATAAACGAATGACGCGGCGAAGATGGCGTTCGGGAATATTGACAGGTTTAGGGAGTATTGTTTTAGCTTTTTTCTCTAAAAATAATGGTTTAGAAACCTTGTTCTATTATTGGTTAATTTTTGGTGTGCTGATCTTATTTTTATATCCTTTTTATGTTAAAAATGTATGGAAGCGCCATTACAAACGTCATGTAATTGAAAATCATTCAGAGAGAATGGGGCTGTTAAGTACCTTAGAATTCACCGACAAACAAATTCTAACGAGTAGCTCGTTTATGCAATCTCAAATTGATTTAAATCAGCTCAAATTAATTATAGAAATTAAAGATTACCTTTTCCTTCAACTTAAATATGGCGATACGCTCGTTATTCCTCAAGCAAAAATCAAAGAATTAGATCACCTAAAAAAACAATTAGAAACATTAAGCGATCAATTAGATATTGGCTATATTAAAGAATTAGATTGGAAATGGTAAAATATCTTCGTTAAAATATCAAAATGTAGTTTTTCGTTAATACATAGATTATGCGAATTAAGAGTTGAATAAAATCAATAAGCCCTGATTATTAGTTGTTTATAGATTAAAATATGTTCAAATTATATAAGAGAGTAATAGTTTTATAGTAAAAAGGCTTAAATCTGGTAATTCATATTAAAATAGCTTTTTTAATTATCATATTTTAAAAATGACAATTTGTATTTTATTGATAATCATCCTCAACTCTCAATTTTCAACTTTTAATTCGCATAGATTAGATATTTATAGTAATTTCAGATGAAAGTCATCATCAAAAAACGATCAACATATGATTTTTAGAATAAAATATATCTATTTGGGGCTGCTTTTGATCTGTTCTAATCCTTTATTGGCGCAGCGTCCAGACTCTATTCCAGAGGTAGTTTGGACGGATTTACAACAAACCTATCAAGAAGTTGGCCCGTTCATTGATAGCTTTGCTTATGTCAAAAAAAAAGAGCGATATGGTTATGTCAATATGAAAGGTCAAATCGTCAAACCATTAGAATATGATCGCGCTTCTTCGTTTAGTCAAGGGTTAGCATTGGTTGTTAAAGATCAATTATCTGGCTATATGGACACGAGTTTGACCTTCGTTATTCCTTTTCAATTTGATGCGGCTTCTCCTTTTAAAGATAGCATTTCTATTATGAAAAAGGGGGTTAAATACGGCATATTAACACCTAAATTAGATACTATTCTACCTTTTGAATATGATAATATCGCGCCTTTTCGAGATGGTTTAGCCTTAGTTCGAAAAGGAGATTTATTTGGTTTTACGAATAAAAAAGGTGAACTAAAAATACCACTCAAATATTTCTATGCGGCTTCGTTTAGTCAAGGTTTAGCAACAATTAAAGTGGATCGAAAATGGGGATATATTGACAAAACAGGCAAGGAAATTATTCCGACGAAATATGATTTTGCCTATTCTTTTATTGATGGATTGGCGCGGGTGAAGAAAAAGCGTCAATATGGTTATATCAACCTCAAAGGCGAAGAAGTAATCGCGCCGATTTACGACAATTTATCTTCTTTTATTGATGGGTTGGCAGTTGTGCAACAAGACGAATTATTTGGTTTTCTTGACAAAACAGGGAAGATTGTCATTCCGATTGAATATGAAGAAGCATTGCCATTTAATGAAGGATTAGCCGCGGTTTTTAAGGATTTTGAATGGGGCATGATTGACAAAACAGGCAAAATGGTCATTCCGTTTTCTTATGCCCAAATTGGCGTATTGAGAGATGGTCGAGCAAAAGTAAAGAAAGATAATAAATTTGGTTTTATTAATATGAAGAATGAGCCAGTTATTCCGATTATTTATGATAAATTGACCTCTTTTAGAGAAGGTTTGATCGAAGCAAAAAGAGGCGAACGCTGGGGCTTTTTGGATGAAACAGGAAAAGTTATTATTCCTTTTAAATATGAGACAACTTTTGCCTTTCAATATGGTTTAGCTTTAGTGAGCAATAATGGAAAATGGGGTATGATTGACAAAACAGGAAAGGTCATTATTCCAATTATTTATGACGAAATACAGCCTTTTAGATACGGTTTGGCAAAAGCCCAAAAAGACGGTAAATATGGCTTTATAGATCAATTTGGTAGGGCTATTATTGATTTTCTGTATGAAGATGTAGGGCGTTTTAATAGTGATTTGGCGAAAGCTAAAAAAGACGGTAAATATGGCTTTATTAGCTTTGATGGAAAGGTTGTAATTGACTTTGAATATAGTGGAGCGAGTATTTTTGTAGAAGGTTTGGCAAAGGTTAAACGAGGGAATAAGTGGGGCTTTATTAATCGAGAAGGAAAGGTGATTGTGCCATTTAAATATGATGAAGCGAGTAATTTTAATGAAGGTTTGACAAAAGTCGCAAGAAAGAAAAAATGGGGATTTATTAACCGAAAAGGCGAAATTGTTATTCCTTTTAAATATACTCAAATTGAAGATTTTAGAGATGGAATAGCGCGTGTGAAAAAGGGCAAAAAATGTTTTTATATCAATAGAACAGGTCAAAAAGTAAAAAATTGTAATTAGAATAATTATGGAAGCAAAAAGAGTGATGGATTCTTCTACCGTGATGACGGAAATGATTATGCCAAACGATACTAATCCTTTGGGGAATTTGATGGGAGGAAATCTAATGAGATGGATGGATATTGCAGGTGGAATTTGTGCAAGTAGGCATTGTAATTCTTATACTGTAACGGTTTCTGTGGATAATGTTTCTTTTGATAAACCCATTCATATTGGCGATGTTATTACGCTACAAGCGAATGTAACAAGGGCATTTAGAACATCAATTGAAGTATTTGTAGAGGTATTTGCGGCTGATATGTGTAACAAAAATGCTAGAAAATGCAATGATGCTTATTTAACATTTGTTGCGGTAGATGAAAAAACACATAAACCGATTACCGTTCCGCCCGTTTTGGCACTTACTGGCGAGGAACAAAAGCGGTATGATAGCGCGTTGAGGCGTAGAGAATTGAGGTTGTTACTTGGGGGGCGTATTCGTATTGAAGAGGCAAAAAGCTTAAAAGAGTTATTTTGATCGAGAATGAAAAGTAATTGATTTTGTTTAGAAGTTAAATTGGTTAAATAAGACACTTTTCCGACCTTTTTCAATATTATTAATGAGTAATGATCATTCTTTGAATTTGTCATATTTGTTAATCTTAATACATTACTAGTTCAAAATCAAAGTCTTTTAAAAAGCATTTTTCTTAATTTAATTTTTAAGTTATATGCAAATTCCATATAGTTTTTTGTTTTTTGGTAGAAAATAATTGTTCAAATCATTCGATAGTGTTAGATTTACACATAGAACATTAATTCTATCGTTTGATTTCAAATGAATGAAATATTTTATTCATTTGAAATCAAATATCAGCTAAAAAATAAAAAAATGTTAAAAGGCTCTATTCAATTTTACACTATCTTATTGATAGCTGTTACACTCTCCTTTTCCGCTTGTAAAAATACGCCTACAGAAGTAGATCCACCAAATATCGAAGTGGTAGAAGATCAATTAGAATGGACAAAAGATAAAGTCATCTACGAAGTCAATCTTCGACAATATTCTGAGTCTGGTTCTTTTAATGATTTTACTGCGGATTTGCCTCGTTTGAAAGATATTGGCGTTGATATTTTATGGTTTATGCCAATTCATCCGATTAGTAAAGCTAAAAGAAAAGGTACTTTAGGTAGTTATTATGCTGTGGCGGATTACAAAGATGTTAATCCAGAACATGGAACAAAAGCTGATTTTAAAGCGCTAGTTGATAAGGCGCATGAGATGGGTATGTATGTGATAATAGATTGGGTGCCAAATCATTCAGGTTGGGATCATAAATGGATTACCGAACATCCAGAGTATTATACAAAAAATGATAAAGGCGAAATTATTGATCCAATCGAACCAGCAACAGGTAAGAGTTGGGGCTGGACAGATGTCGCTGATTTGAATTATGATAACCAAGAAATGCGTGCAGCAATGATTGATGCCATGCGTTTTTGGATAACTGATTTTGATATTGATGGCTATCGTTGCGATGTAGCTCATGGTGTGCCACAAGATTTTTGGATTGCTTGTATCGATTCTTTGAAAGCAACTGATCCAGAAATATTTATGTTGGCAGAAGCAGAAATTCCACGTTTACGTAATAGCGCTGGTTTTGAAACGACTTACGCTTGGAATTTCAAAAATGTAATCAACGCGATTGGTGAAGGTACAATGAATGGTGATTCGATTGACGTTTATTTACAAAAAGATCGAGCGGATTACAAGAAAGGTTATCACATGTATTTTACTACAAATCATGATGAAAATGCTTGGGAAGGTACGGTTTTCGAACGTTTAGGCGATGGACACAAAGCTTTGGCGGTTTTGGCGAGTACTTTTGATGGAATGCCTTTGTTGTATAGTGGTCAAGAGTCAGCTATGAATAAGCGATTGAAGTTTTTTGAGAAAGATCCAATTGAATGGGGCGATTATGTTTATACTGATTTTTATAAAACGCTTTTCAGTTTAAAAAAGGCTAATCAAGCGCTTTGGAATGGCGGTTATGGCGGAGAACCTATCAAAATCAAGACAGGAAATCCGAATACTTACGCTTATGTTCGAGAAAAAAATGGCGATAAAGTAGTTGTTATTTTGAATTTATCAAAAGAAGAACAAGCAATTACACTAAGTGGAAATGATTTCGCAGGTGATTACACAGACATTTTTATGAAACAAAAAAAGACGGTCGCTGATGGTGAAAAAATGACTTTAGCACCTTGGCAATATACGGTCTTGTCTAATAAATAAGAAATTATCAATAGGGATTAAACTATTGATAATCAACGAATAAAAAATAAAACACAAACCTACTATAAGATAGATTACCTCTACCAAAACGAATGTTTTGAGCGAGATAATCTATCTTTTTTATATGAAAACCATTAATTACACGCATTTCAATTGAGGATGATGTATGAATAAAATTTTTATATGCGACCTCTTTAATTGAAATGCCTATTAGAACAACAATTATGAGATTATTTATGACTACTGCATTTCTTTTTCTCTTGATTTTTCAATTGAATGCACAAGAGTCGAAAACACTTGAAGGCAGGATTGATCCACCTTTTTGGTGGGTAGGAATGGAAAATTCAACATTAGAAATTTCCATTTTCGATGCTAACAAAAATATCCGAGATTATGATGTAACGATTAAATCGGAAGCTATTCGATTAAAAAAAGTTCATAAAGTGGAAAATCCGCATTACCTTTTTTTAGAATTAGAAATAGGAGCAAACACAATCGCAGGTACTTTTCCACTCGTGTTAAGAAAAGGAAGAGAGCATATTATTTTTAATTATGTATTAAAAAAACGCCA
>CAKZLL010000207.1 GCA_937125475.1 uncultured Saprospiraceae bacterium
TCACAACAATCACAACAATCACAACAATCACAACAATCACAACAATCACAACAATCACAACAATCACAACAATCACAACAATCACACAATCACACAATCACAACAATTATAAAATATGAAACTTTGTATTGCTGAAAAGCCAAGCGTTGCCCGCGAAATTGCTAAAATTATTGGTGCGAAAACCAAACAAGATGGTTATATGGAAGGCAATGGCTATTGTGTCACTTGGACTTTTGGGCATCTTTGTGGGCTGAAAGCTCCTGATGATTATGATTCGGATTGGAAAAAGTGGGATTTGCTCACTTTGCCAATGTTGCCCGAGCGATATGAAACTAAGTTGATTAAACGACAAGGTATTTCTAAACAATTTAATACAATTAAAAAATTAAGTAAGAAAGCCGATGTGGTTATTAATTGCGGTGATGCAGGACAAGAAGGGGAATTAATTCAGCGATGGGTATTAAATCAAGCTGGTTATAAAGGAAAAATGCTGCGTTTGTGGATTTCATCTCTTACGCCAGAAGCGATCAAAACGGGATTTAAGAATTTAAAAAATGCATCTGATTTTGATAATCTGTATTATGCAGGTTTTTCGAGAGCGATTGGAGACTGGATGTTGGGAATGAATGCGACGCGTTTATATACGTTAAAATTTGGTGGATATAAGCAAGTTTTATCAGTTGGTAGAGTACAAACACCGACGCTTTCCATGATTGTAGATAGATTTCAGGAAATCGAAAATTTTGTACCAGAGCCTTACTGGGAATTACATACGTTATATCAATCTGTTGATTTTCAATATATTAAAGGACGATTTACAAAAGAAGAGCTAGGACAAAAAGCGTTGCAGCAAGTGACTGGACATCCTTTTACTATTCTTTCTTTTGAAAAGAAAAAAGGACGGGAATATCCACCAAAATTGTTTGATTTGACTAGCTTACAGGTACACTGTAATAAACGATTTTCTTATTCAGCAGATCAAACTTTGAAGATTGTTCAGCAATTATATGAAAAAAAACTAGTAACTTATCCTCGCGTTGATACAACGTATTTACCTAATGATGTTTATCCTAAAGTCGCAGGGATTTTAGGGAAAATGGCAAATTATAGCAAGTTTACACAACCGCTTTTAGGGCAAAAAATCCGAAAATCTGCAAAAGTATTTAATGATAAAAAAGTAACAGATCATCACGCCATCATCCCGACAGGAGTAAATAAAACCTTGGTAGGCAATGAATTAAATGTTTATGATGCAATTGCTCGACAGTTTATTGCGGCTTTTTATCCTGATTGTATCGTTTCGAAAACAACAGTGATTGGCGAGAGTAATGGGTTGAAATTTAAGGCAACTGGAAAAGAAATTTTAGAAGAAGGTTGGCGAGTTCTATTTCCAAAACCTAAGAAAAAAACTAATTTTAATAAAAAAGAAGGCGCAACTAAAAAGGAAGAAGTTATTTTACCTCAATTTAAAGAAGGCGAAACGGGAGAACACGAGCCAAGTTTGCTCAAAAAAATGACGCAACCGCCCAAACAATATACAGAAGCGACCCTATTAAGAGGCATGGAAACGGCAGGAAAGAAAGTGGAGGATGAAGAATTGAGGGATTTAATGAAAGATAGTGGGATCGGACGACCATCAACACGCGCAAATATTATAGAAACATTATTTAGAAGAAAATATATTGCAAGAAAACGAAAGTTGATTGTTCCCACTCCGATGGGGGTTCAATTGATGGACGTTATTCAAAATGATTTGCTCAAATCTGCAGAATTAACAGGGCAGTGGGAAAAGGAATTGCGTGATATTGAGAAAGGAACATATAGCGCGAAAGCTTTTATTGAGAAAATGAAAAAAATGGTTTCTGAGGTTGTACAGGAAGTTAAAAATGCTCCAAATCGACCACGTATTGCAGTAGGAAAAAACGTCCCTAAACCGTCTGTAAGAAAACGACCAAAACCAGCAAAAGCCCTTGATATTACGAAATCAACTTGCCCAAAATGCAAGCAAGGAAATTTATTAAAAGGAAAAACGGCTTATGGTTGTAGTCGTTGGAAAGAAGCTTGTGATTTTCGATTACCTTTTCAATATTTAGAAAAAGCAATCCCAGAAAAACAATTATTTCGATTGATAGAACATGGTTCGACTATTCAATTGAAAGGGTTTTCAAAAGATGGAAAAAAAATGCAAGGCAAACTTTATTTTGATGAACAGCAGATTTTGCAGCTTAAAATCAAAGAAACAGCATTAGCCGCAGCTAGGAAAAATAAAACTAAAAAGCCATTGGCGATTCAAAATAAGCGGGCGAAATCACCTGAAATTAGTTCTGTTCCAGATGTTCTTCCTTGCCCAAAATGCCAAAAAGGGAAAATCTTGAAAGGGAAAACGGCTTATGGTTGTAGTCGTTGGAAAGAAGGTTGTGACTTTAGATATTCATTTGATCAAGTTAGGAATCAATTGAAAGGGCAGGTTGTCAGTAAAGCCTTAGTTTGGAAAATATTACAAAACTCCAAAAATGAGTAAGGAAAAGAGGTTCAAGTATCGAATTAGATTGAATTTGATACTTGAATCTTGATGAATAATAGTAAGTAGTTCTGATTTTATAAATGGTTTTGGCTATCGTTTTTCTGCAATGCTGCCTCCTTTTTTATTAATAGTAATATTACCATTAATTAAAGCGCCCTGCTCTACTTCAATTTCTCCAGCTTGTATATTACCATTTATTTTGGCATCACTAGAAACAGAAAGTCGTTCTTTTACTTTAATATCACCATCAAATAATCCTGAAATATTGGCTTGTTGTACATTTATATTGCCTTCAACCTTAGCATTTTTTCCCATGATAATTCTTGCAGTACAAGTCAAATTACCTTTGATAATGCCATCCATGCGAGTGTCACTACTAGATTTAAAATCTCCTTCAATGACTGTACCTTTTACAATGACACAGGCACTAGGAACTGTTGCTTTTACTTCGTTTCTTTTGCTCATACTATAATTTAGTTATGATTTTTTTATGATGAATAGTTTAGAAGGACAAAATGCTGATAAAATGATTACAAAATGTAAAAATATGTTAATGGAAATAGATATTCTAATAATATTAAAAAAAAATAAAAGTATTCAGCATTTTCTATACCTAAAAAAGTGAAAAAAAAGGCTTCATGAAACTTGTAAAAAAATCATAATATATAAGGCTTTAGTACACAATGAAACTTTTTTATAAAAAAAATAAGAATGCTTAAAAAAAATATATATAACCAAAAAGTTGATAATCAACAAACTATGAAAAAATAAAATGATTAGATGACAAATATGTTGAAATTAGACAAGTACAAAGATTGTTAGAACCAAATAATATTTGTACTTTAACAATAATAATATTATTTCAGTCATAGGGGTAGGGGATTGGAGAAAGTTGAAATTAAAATTCAATCCCCTTTTATTTTCATTATTTTAGATCACTTTTCTTAAAAGCAAAAGGCAAGATAGCCTTAATACTTGCCATTTTATATACCTTTTCATCAGAACCAACTATAAAAACTTCGATTGAATTTGATCTTCGATCTTCTTGTTCATTAATAACTTGACGGCAGCTTCCACACGGAAAAACGGGAATTTCTTCTCCTTTTTCTTCATGACTTGTTGCGACGGCAAGTTTTAAAATTGATGCATTAGGATATTGATGACTTGCTGCGAAAATAGCCACACGTTCCGCGCAAAGTGTTAATGGATAAACGGCATTTTCTTGATTGCTTCCAGTTACAATTTCTCCATTGTCTAACAAAAGCGCAGAACCCACTTGAAAATTGGAATAGATTGCATAAGCATTTTTCATTGCTTTTGTTGCAGCTTTACAGATAACTTGGTCCTCCAAATCTAAATCATTGATATGGAGGACTTCTAGTTCAGATTCAAATTTTACTATTGCCATTTGTCTTGTTTTATATAAAAGACTTGTACGACGGCTAGTGATTTAGCGAAACGGCACAAAATTAAATTTGCCTGTTGTAACCAATTTAGTAGTCGCCGTACAAGTCTAAATATGATAGGTCTATTTTTTTACTCTATAGATCCGATTTTTATATTCTATTTCTAATTTTCCTTGATCCCATCCATTATTAACCGCAAATTTTATAGATGCGGCAACAAACTTTGGAGTCGCTATTTGTGGTTCAAAATCTGGTGGTTTATTGGGGACATTACCAAGATAATCAATCCAATCATACCACCCAAAATCTATGATAAGTAGCGCATTGGTATTTTCATCAAGGCTAACGAATACTTTACCTGTAAATTTCCAATGATAACTTATATTGTCAACGACAATTCGCCTTTGACCTTTTTTTGATACGGCCATTTTTATTTAATAATTTAATAATTAACTCTTTTGCCAATAACCACATTTCAAATATGCGCCTTCTCGAAAACTGATTGGATGATCAATATCATGAAAAGTACGTTCCAATGCTTTAAAAGGTAGTTTACTTTTTTGTAATTCGGTATCAATGACGTAAAAGAAATCAAGTGAAGAAACACGACTTGAACAAGATGCCATAACTAAAATACCTTGTTTGGCAACGAGCCTAGTGCCTAATTTTGCTAATTGCGCATAACTGTGCAAAGCGCCTTCTCGCTCACTATCGCGTTTGGCAAACGAAGGCGGATCAATGATCACTATATCAAAGGTTTTGCCTTGATTTATTAAGTCTTGCAATCCTTTAAAAGCATCAACCGCCATTGTCAAATGTTGTGCTTTTGGTGAGTTAAGTGCTACATTTTCTTTCGCCATATTGAGTGCCTGTTCACTAATATCGAGACTAATCACCTCTTTTGCACCGCCAACCAAAGCATGAACCGAAAAACCACCAGCATAGGCAAAAACATCTAGTACGCGCTTTCCTTGAGCTAATTCGCCTACTTTTTTTCGATTATGTCGATGATCAAGAAAATAACCTGTTTTGTGTCCATGAATGACATTTGCCGAAAACAAAATGCCATGTTCCTTAAAAATAATATTTTCATTTGGCAATGTGCCAGATAAGACCTGACCATCAAATAAGCCCTTCAAATGCGCTTTTTCTTTAGCTACATTTCGACTTAATCGAAGTACAAGTGTCTTAGATTGACTGATTTCTAAAAGTAATGGAAAGAGCCATTTTAGGTAAGGCAACCAGATTAAACTGTACAATTTAACGACCAAAACATGATCATAAACATCAGCAATAAAACTCGGTAAACCATCATTCTCACCATTAATTAAGCGATAGCTATTCGTATCGGTTGCCAATAAAGGCGCTCTTTTTTCAAAAGCAGCTTCGATCTTGGCTCTAAACCAATCCTCATTAATTTTGGCTGGTTTGATATGCTGAATGAGTTTGATGCGAATAGGTGAAAATGGATCAAAAAGCCCGATAGCAAGCATTTTATTTTTCTTATTATCAAAAATAATAGCTAAATCTCCTGCTTTTCCTTCGGTATTTTGTTTGACAATTCCTTTTTCAAAGATCCACGGATGGCGTTGACGAATGATTTTTTCGACGCGCGTCGTTACTTTAATAGCGATTTTGTTAGGCTGAATACTAGGTAATAAGTCAAACATTGGAATGTATATAGATAATTTAAATTAGAATATTCGATTTCAAGCAAATGTAAGGAATTTATTGAAAATCAAATCGTATGTGAATTAAAAGTTGAAAATTGAGAGTTGAGAATGATTATCAATAAAATACAAATTGTCATTTTTAAAATG
>CAKZLL010000208.1 GCA_937125475.1 uncultured Saprospiraceae bacterium
TCGTTACTTTTTGAGCGCGTTGATCAAAACTTCCTGCGCATCCTACCCAAAATAATACTTCTGGCTGTCTGCCTTGCGCAGCCATTTCTGACATAATGGGAACTTTTATTTCTTTTATAGACATCTTTTTTAATTAATAGCTTTAATAATAGACAACTGATTATTAGAATTGTATAGCAAGCAGCTACTTAATTTGCTGTAACAGGCAAATTTAATTTTTTAGCAATAGCTCTAACTATTCCGAAAATTTTGCCTTGTTCAAAACAAAATTTTCTACCGTTTCGCTAAATTACTAGCCGCCGTACAAGTCTATTAATTAATTTCCTTAATCCAATCAGCTCGATCACTGGCAGAAAATTGCCAAGGCGCACCATTATTTTCAATATTGGTAAACATAGAATTCCAAGCTTCTGGTGATTCTGCTTTATCCAAAATCAAATTACGACGCAATTCAATAATAATATCTAATGGATTGATTAAAACAGGACAAGCTTCAACGCAAGCATTACAAGTCGTACAAGCATGTAATTCTTCTACTGAAATATAATCAAATAGATTTTTACCATCGTCATAATTTTCTCTGGTATGCGTCTTAGCATCTAGATTTTTACCTATTTCGTCCGCTCGATCTCGAACATCCATCATTACTTTTCGTGGAGAAAGTTTTTTGCCTGTTATATTCGCAGGACAAACCGAAGTACATCGACCGCATTCTGTACAGGTATAAGCTGACATGACTTTTTGCCAACTTAAATCAAAAACATCACTCGCACCAAATTTGATAATTTCTTCTTCTTCAAATGGCGTTTCTTCTGGAGTATTAATGGTATTTGTTGCAACTGCTTTTTTCACTTCTGGTTGAGCGAAAGGATCAGCAAAAGGATCATCTGTTACTGCGTTGTCGTCATTTCCACCAAAAATATCATCAACATTATCTGTTGAATCATCATTTCCACCAAAAATATCATCTACACTATCTCCTGAATTACTTGAACCTCCAAAAATATCGTCGACGCTTTCTTCTTCATTTCCAGCATCACCAAATATATCTGCAACGCCTTCTTCTTCATTTCCAGCATCACCAAATATATCTGCAACGCCTTCTTCTTCATTTCCAGCATCACCAAATATATCCGCAACGCCTTCTTCCTCACTTCCAGCATCACCAAATATATCTGCAACGCCTTCTTCTTCATTTCCAGCATCACCAAATATATCCACAACACCTTCTTCTTCATTTCCAGCATCGCCAAATATATCCGCAACGCCTTCTTCTTCATTTCCTGTATCAGCAAATGGATCGTCAATCGTAGTTGAAATATTGGTATTATTATCTTGAGCTTGAGCGACTTTTACAACAGGAATTTCCTCTTCTTCTTCAAACATAGGTGCGACCTCCTTTCTGACCGCCTCCATGTTTGTCAATTCCCCTTTAGGGGTAATTTTTGCAAAGAAAGTATTCGGGAAAGCCAAAAAGATGTGTAAATGCTTTGAATGTGGAATGTAATTTAAGAAAATTAAAACACCGACTAAATGTCCCCACCAGCCGAATCTTTCGATAAAAATTAATGTGCCTTCTGATAATCCGCTAAATAATGGCACAAGAAGACCAGAAATAGCAAAACTATCAGTATGATGATAAGTCCCCAAGACCTGTAAGGCTTGATCGCCCGTATTCATCATGAAAATACAAGTGACGAGATAAATTTCAAAGTATAAAATTAAATTACCGTCTAGTTCAGGCCAGCCTTTCATTTCTGGTTTGTGAAAACGTGGTAGTTTGATCAAATTTCGACGGGCAAGAAATATGAATGTTGCAATCAATGCCAGTACTGATAAAATTTCAATAAAAGAAATCATAAAAGAATAAAGCCCAGCAAGTGCCGTGCCTTCAGCGTGATGCCACAACAGGCGATGATGACCTGTAAAACCATCTATGAAAACTTCGATCAACTCAATTTGAGTGATGATAAAAGCTACATAAATAAATAAGTGTAGAAAAGCAGGCAAAAGTCGCTTGAACATTTTCTGTTGTCCAAAGGCGATGAGCAATGTATTTTTCAATCGCTCGTTAACATTTCCTGTAATTTTTTCTGGTCGTCCCAGTAAAATATTCCTTCTTATTCGTCCTACTTGTTTTGCGAACAGTACAAATGTTGCAATAAAAAGTAGGGTAAAAATGATTTGTCCTATCATTTTTCCTAGAATTTGGATTGTTTTAAAATAGTGTAAATAATAAATAGCTCATAAAGCTATCTATGTGATTGATTTTTAATGATTTTACAAAAATGGTGGATTTTTTGTAAAAGCCGTATTTTTTTAGCGAATTTTTTCAACTTTTCTTAACTAACCTCTATTTAAAGCTAAATTTCACTTTAAAATATCCCATTACGCACTGTCTCATATTTACCATTATAATATTCGATGGTGGTTTGACCACGCATTTCACCACTACAATCAGCCGCGTCATTAGAGTTATCACAGTCTTTTATAACTAACCTTAGTGAGAAGATATCGTTATTGTCCTCTGGCATAAAAGAATAGCTTTGACATTGACAGATTTTATCCGCTTCTTCTAAGGCATCTCCATAATTATCAAAATGAGTTTGAATATTAGCAACATCTGAAATTTCACCATTCCGATACATCAAAATATTAACACCTTCAAAAGATTGCCCCTGCGCCATATCACTAAAACCAATTTCAATTCCTAATCCTTTTTTAGCGATTGGAAATATATTTCCTAAATTTCCTGATTGACCAAATGCAGATCCTCCGCCAGCTTTTTCAAAGAAACTTTTAAGCGACCATTTTCCCTCTTTTTCTTCAAAAATAGCCACATCGCACCAACCTAAAGTAGCATGGCTACCCTCACAAGAATTACCAATAATGGACAAAGCTTTATTTGTACCATCTTCTTTAAAATAATGATTTCCTAGAATAGACTGTTTAAAGCATTCTTTTTCTTCGCAATCACAATCTTTTTTTGCGCCTGTTTTGGGGTATTTATTAGCTAAAGCTAACATAATCTCATCCTCCGAAACTTCGGTTTCAACTTCAATATATGCTGTGAAATCAGCAGATATTTCTCTTATATGAGTTGAAAGGCTATCACTTTGATTGGTAGTGTCGTTATTTTCCGCATTTTGGCAACTGCCCAAAGTTATAATCATAAAAATACAGAAGAGAAGAATAGGTTGAATATAGGTACTCAATTTCATTGCTGAATAGTTTTTATGGTAAAATTCCTTTAAAATTAAAACTATTCAGCAATGAAATCAATTATCTGTCCTTTATTTTAGATTTTTCTTTTTAATAAATCCTTTAACGCAGGAACTAGTTCAGGGTGTTTGAATTGAAAATTAGCTTGTTCTATTTTTTTAGAAGAAACATTACTCCCATCTAATACCACGCTTGACATTTCTCCTAAAACAGTTTTCATTACAAAGGCTGGAGCTGGAAAAACGACTTCGTTCATGTTTTTAGCTACTGCAATAGCTTTTGCTAATTCCTTATTAGAAACAGGATTAGGCGAAACACCATTGAAAACACCTCCTGCTTTTTGTTTTAATAAATGACAAAATATTCTGCAAATATCATCAATATGAATCCATGAATAAACTTGTCCTCCATTACCAAAATAAGTTCCAAATCCCGCTTTGTAGGTCGGCAACATTTTTTGTAATGCTCCGCCTTTTGTAGAAAGAACAATTCCAACTCGTAAAACAGTTAAATCTATTTTTAATTCATCAAAAGCTTTGTAAGCATTTTCCCACGCGATCACACTTTCAGATAAAAAGCCTGTACCTGCTTTAGTTGCTTCATTAACAACTGCCGCACCAGAATTGCCATAAAAACCAATTGCCGAAGCACCAATAATAGCTTTTGGAGAAATATTAAGTTCTTGTAAGTGCTTCTTAATCAACAAAATACCGTTTACTCGACTATCTATAATCAATTTCTTTCGAGCAGAAGACCAACGCCTATCCGCAACGCCTGCACCTGCTAATGTGATAATAAAATCAGCTTGTTGAAGTGCTTCTTTATCAATATGCCCTTTAGGAATATCCCATTGATAAGCAGGGAAAGTGGCTTGAAGATTACGTTTTCGGCTAAGGTGAATGACTTTATAACCTTTTTCGGTTAATAGCTGGCTAAGATTTTGACCAATCAAGCCTGTTCCTCCTGTTACAAGTACGGTTTGCATGATATTTTTATTATAAAAAAGTCTATAATCAAATCATAAGAATAAGCTAATCAATGTTTTATCATTTTTGTATCCTAAATTAATAATAAAATTATATTCAAATAGTTCATGAATGAACCTTAATTAGAAAAGGAATAAATAATACTAATCCACATCTAAAATTCACATTAACTATGGTAGAATTTTTCCTTCTTCTTCGTTATTTTTTTCAGCGAT
>CAKZLL010000209.1 GCA_937125475.1 uncultured Saprospiraceae bacterium
CATGCATATATAAAACGGGATATTTTTCGTCAGACCTCTTGTAACTCTTCGGTAAATAGACCCAAATTCGGCGATAACGTTGCAACTGAGGTATATAAAAGCTATCCGTTAAAATCGTTACTTGATCATTAGCAGTAGAAACTTTCTTAGGTGCAGCAATCAAATCTTTCCAACCTTCGATAGAAAGATGAATTGTTCCAGTTCTATTTTTTTTGATAATATGATTAGTTTGAAAAGCTCCTGTTGCTTGTACTTCGTCATTATTCCAGCTTCCACGCGTAAATTTAAATTCAATCTTTTTCTTTGTACTTGGAAGAATGACTTTATATTTTCCTCCATCGAGTGCTGTAAGAGCCGTCAATTTAGGATTCCAACCATTGAAATTTCCAGCAATATAAATCGTAGCATTTTCGGGCGTTTCAATTGGAATTTTATCCACGATTATTGTCACTTGTCCTATACATTTCGTTAGGAAAAATAAACTACAAACGAGGATAAAACCCCTTTTTAAAATTCTATTCATCATTGATTTGATTTATTCTTTTGTCATTTCAACTACTGCACCGCCCTGTTTTAATGTCATTTTTTTGACCTTAGGTTCAAATTCTAATTTGATGCCTGCTGGATCAAATTTAAATTTATTTTTTTCAAACGCTTCTAAAGGGAAAGCTGCTTGTCCTGTTGCTTGCCCCATTAATTTATTCCCCTTTTTTGTAATCGTAACTTTCAATCCAAATGATGGTGAGCTATATGTTCCTAAATATTGATCTAAATCTTTACTCGTCACTTCAAAAGAAGGTTTAAAGCTTGGCAATTCATATTCTTTACGAAAATAGATATTTAATGCACCGACAATGATATCATTTACAGGCATAACTGTACCGTTTGAAATGTAAGAAATACTAACTTTTTCGTCAAGAAAATAAGCAGACATAGAATTAAAACCATCAATACCGCCCGTATGCCCATAAATTTTTTGATCGTAATAAGGGTATTGAAACAAGCCCAAACCATAGTCATTTTCTATTGTTTTCATCTCCTTAACTAAATTTTTAGGAATAATTTTCCCTGAAAATAAAGCACTAAAAAACAGGTTTAAATCCGTTGAAGTAGATACAACTGCACCAGCTCCTAATGGAATACTCATATTTGTCTCTTTCGTCAATCTCCAATCTTCTAATATCGTATAAGAGTATGCTTCGTGGTTTTTAGAATTAATTTTTCCACCATGATAAGTACTTGATAGATTATTAGGTGTGGCTATTCTATCTTTTAAAATTTGACCAAAAGACTTTTCGTCAATCTTTTCAGCGATTAAGGATAATAATACATAATTAGAATTGGAGTAAGCATTCTTTTCTCCTGGTTTAAAAGATGAACCATAACTAATTATTTTTTCTACTAAGGCGGCTCTTGTAATTGGTTTTTCAGAATATATCATATAATCTAATGCACCTGTAAAATTAAAAATACCGCTTTGATGACTTAACATTTGCTTGATTGTTATCTTCTCAGCATTCTCAATTTTCGGAAAATATTGATCTAATTTTGTATCTAAAGTAAGTTTTTTTTCATTGATCATTTGCATGATAATCGACGCGGTGAAGGTTTTTGAAATTGATCCAATTCGATAAATTGTCGCTTGATCTGCTTTAATTTTATTCTCAACATCAGCCAATCCAATCGTTTTTTGATAGACTTCTTTTCCATCTTTAAAAATAGACAAACTCCCCATCCCTTTATTATTGTCTTCTATAAGAGATAGAAACTTATCTAGTTTCTTACTATCAAATTGTAGATCTTGTGCTTGTGTATTTATGGAGAAAACCAATATTAAACAACTAAAAAGAAATTTCTTGCTATTCATGATATTATTATTTTGTATATTTTACTGACGAATAAGAAATAAAAAAACTCTAACGGAAAGTAACAAACTTTCCATTAGAGTTTTCAAAAATTAAGATATAGACTAATTTTTTATAGACGATCTCATTGTCTATGCTACTTGAACTACCTTTTGCTCGCCAAACTGCTTCAATGTTTTTAAATGAGAAAGAATAGCTTGTGAGAATTTTTTATGTTCATAATAAGGTAAATTAAATTCTTCTGCTGTACTTTTTACAATATTTGAAATTTTATCATAATGAACATGACAAATATTAGGAAATAAATGATGCTCTACTTGATGATTAAGCCCACCCGAAAACCAAGTCATTAACTTACTTTTACGAGAAAAGTTAGCCGTTGTTTTCAACTGATGAATAGCCCAAATATTATCCATTGTACCTGATGGATCTGGAATAAAATGATCTGGCCCTTCAACAACATGTGCTAATTGGAAAATAACTGTTATTAAAAAACCTGCTACACCATGAACAATAAAAAAACCAACAACACTCAACCAAACAGGTATGCCGATTGCGAGAGGCAAACCGATAATATAAGCAAAGTAAAATAGTTTACTGCCAATCAAAATCAACCATTCCTTTGTAACATTAAAGCCATTTTGTTTAGCCATTCCACTTTTAGAATAATGTGCTAGTTGCTTAAAATCTTTTTGAATAACCCAGCTAATTGTAGCTAAAGTATATAAAAATAAAGCATAAATATGCTGAAAACGATGGTAGCTTTTATATTTCCCATGAGGAGATAATCTCAAAAATGGTTTGTCATGAATATCCTCATCTAGTTCGTAAATGTTCGTATAAGAATGATGTAAGACATTATGTTGAATACGCCAAGTCATCGAACAAGCGCCTATTAAATTAGTTGAGTAACTTACGACATTATTCAACCATTTATATTTTGAATAAGAACCATGATTCGCATCATGCATCACAGATAATCCAATTCCTGCTGTTCCTAATCCCATAACTATATAGAGCAAGATATTTGCCCAATTAGGCAGTCCTAATGTAAGAATTAATATAAATGGTACGAAATACAGGGTAAACATAGCCACTGTTTTGAGATACATTTGAGCATTTCCAGTCTTTTCAATCTCATTCTCTTCAAAATACTTGTTCACTCTCTGCCTAATAGTTTGGAAAAACTGTTGTGGATCTTTTCTAGAAAATCTTATTGACGATTGCATAAAAATTATTGATTAAATTATTGATACCAATTAATTAATAAAAACCTTTGTTTAGTTGTGTGTATCTTCAAAAAACTATACACAATAACGATTGATAATCGAAAAGTATTACAAATATACTTTTTCCCTTTCTGAAAAGGACTGCCAATAATACAAATAAATAACTAATTTAAAGCACTTGTGATAGCCTTTTTACATATTTTGGTAATATGATTTTTGTCATTTCATAAAAAAAAAACGACCCAAAAAAATTAGCATACCAAAACACTTATAAGAAATGTAATTATCTAAAAACTTACTAATCAATATTTTAAATTACTAAAAATACAAATACAAGTTTAATGCTAGAAAATATAAAACATAGTTTTTGTGACAAATAAACTATAATATGTGTGCTTTATTTCGATTTCTACCTTATTTTTTGAAATAAAAAATATTTTTATTTCAAACTAAATACAAATAACTTTGCTATTCTATCTAAAATTTAAGATAAAATTATGATGCAAAGTGTATCATAATCAATAAGTTAGCGTTATAAATAAGTATAATTATGAAACACTGACAAAATGAAACACCACCGTTTAAAAACATGTTTATTCCTATTAGGAGTATTATTTTTTACCGCTTGCCAACAAAATTCTAGGTATCGTCGCCACGTCAAAAGTGCGCCTTTTCTTACTCGAACGTCTAATAATATTGATACATTATTAGAGAACATGAGCTTAGAAGAGAAAATTGGACAGCTCTTTTTTGTAACTAGCGATATTTGGGAAGAAGAAGAACTTGATACATTGGCTTCACTCATTCGAGCTTATAGTTTTGGCGGTTTAATGCTTGAAGAACATTATTATCCCCAAGATTATAATATAATAGATAGCCTAAAAAAAATACATCGTGTTCCATTTTTATACGGTAATCGACCTAATGCGGGCGGACTTAGTAATTCCTCTTTTGGTCTGCATAGCCTTCGAGCCGATAGCATGATTTATGAGTTCTTTGAGAGAAGACTTGAGGCTTCTTTAGGAAGAATTGACTTTAACTTTGAAGTCAATTTAAATGGAATTACTAGTTTAGAGTCCGTTTATAAGGATTCTGTCTATAATGAACAACTAACTCAGGTTCTAATCAATAATAGAATAGCTATTCAAGCCTATCAAAACAAAGGCATTTTAACAGGTTTAAATGATTGCTCGGATTATCATATTAGTCAAGATAATTATATTCCTCCAACCGATAGCTTACTTTTTCCTTATCGAAATATGGCAAATGAAGGCATTTCAATGATGCTTTTAGATACGAATACCTTTACTTTAGACACATTAAAAACCATGAAAACCAATTCCATTCGATATTATTTTACAGATAGTATTAGTTTCGGAGGTTTGGTGATGAGTGATGCTTTTGATAATGATGGACTTCAACAACAGTTTAAAACAGGAATTGATGCATTTATTGTGCCTTTCGAAAAGGTTAATAGTGCAATGCAGACGATGAAGCAAGCAATTAAAAAAGGTATAATCACAGAAGGCATGCTGAATTTTAGTGTCAAAAAAGTATTAATGGCAAAGGATTGGACTGCACGTTTAAAAATGCCCAAAGATACTACCTCCGAAAAATCCTCAATTGCATGGACTGAACTTGCCCAATATGAATATAAATGGTTATCCTATTCCACCGTTATCGCTAAAGATGATAATAACCTTTTACCATTTAAAGATGTCACAGGTAAAACTTTAATCATTCTAACAACTGAGAATGATATTGATAATGATTTTCACCAACCAGATGATATTATTAAGGAAGGAAATTATTATGCTGAAACGGAATTATTATCACTTGAAAATGGACTAATCATTCCTCAAAAACGCGCTTTAAAAGCCAGCGACATTAACAAGTATAAAAGAATTATTATTCGCATAGATGACCAAGAAACAAATTTTGAAGTATTGGCAAAATCTTTAGAATTATTAAAAGATAAAGACAATGTAGTTTTACATTATACGGGGCATCCTACGTATTTGAAGTATTTTGAGGAATTTAAAACTATTATTTATCAAGATGCTTGGGATGATTTTTTTGGCGAAAGCTATACGGCAGCACTCTTATTTGGAGCAGCCGAAAATTATGGTCAATTGCCTTATAATGTTTCTGAAAAATTGCATTTCGGACAAGGTAAAATTATTGATAAACCAATTCGTATCAAGAAAAGCGAACCAGAAGAAGTTGGGGTTAATAGTGAAAAATTAGAAAAAATAGAGGCAATTGTTAGAGAAGGGATTAATGAAAAAGCTATGCCTGGTTGTCAAGTGGTGGTTCTAAAAAGTGGTCATGAGATTTATAATAAGGCATTCGGTCACCATACCTATAACAAACAAATTGAAGTCGAAAAAAATCATGTCTATGATTTAGCATCGATTACTAAAGTGGTTTCGACAACTATGGCAATGATGAAATTATATCAGCGAGGCAAATATTCTTTATCAGATCCTTTGCATAAAATATTGGGGCGCGATTCACTTTCCAATATTGATGAGATTACTATTCGGAGTTTGCTTATTCATCAATCTGGTTTGCCTGCCAGTATGCCGATTACGAAATATTTAAGGAATAGGAAATATTATAGCTCAACTGAACAAAAACGCGCTGAAGTGCAAGTCGCTCACCGAATGTATTTGTATAATACTTTAATTGACACACTTTGGAGAGAAATCAAACAACTCGAAATTAAACCGAAACAAGGCTATAAATATAGTGATGTGAATGCTAATATCTTGCAGCGTATAGTAGAAAAAATAACTAAAAAGGAGTTGGATCAATATGTAAATGACTATTATTATGAGCCTTTAGGTATGCGTCAAACGCTTTATAATCCAAGAAAAACGCTAAAAAAAGCTGTAATTGTCCCAACTGAAAAGGATGATAATTGGCGTAAGCAACTAGTTCATGGCTATGTTCATGACGAATCAGCAGCTATTTTGGGTGGGGTTGCTGGTAATGCAGGTTTGTTTTCTACTGCGTCTGATTTGGCTATTTTGTCTCAGATGCTCCTTAATGGCGGTTCTTATGGTGGAAAAAGCTATTTACAAAAAGAAACTATTCAGTTTTTTACGGCTTCTACGCATGGCAATCATCGCGGTTTAGGTTTTAATAAACAAAGAACCAGCGGAACAAATTCTTGTGCAACTGCTGCGCCTTTGAGTACTTATGGTCATACAGGATTTACAGGAAATTGCTTTTGGGTAGACCCAGAAAATGAATTGGTTTATATCTTTTTATCCAATAGGGTCTACCCTAAAAGAAATGGAAGATTGAGTAAATTAAAAATTAGAGACCGCATTCATCAAGTTATTTATGATGCTTTTCAAAAGGAAAAAGCAATTGAATGATTTTTAACAAAAACAGGTAAATACTAAAACAGTAGCAATAATTAAATATATTTTAATTTGATTATTAATTGATAATAAATTTAAAGATTTTTATATATGTTTGTCTAATAATTGTCAAAACTTACTTTTTTATAAAAATAAAATGCTTACTTTTACACAAATGAGCCTGATTTTGTAAAGTATTATATATGGCTATTTTTATAAAAATAAAATAATTGATTTATAAAAAAATCAATTATCAATTATTCAACATGCGATCATTATACGGACTAATTCTCTTTACTTTATTTTCAATGGGTTGCCAATCTTTTTTTGACAAAGAAAAAGAAATTGCCCCTGCTATGTTGAATTTAACGCCTATTTGGACAGATAATTTACTACAAGAAATTCGTGCAACAGGGCAAGATACAATGGATAATGATATTGTGAGAACAGCTTGTGATTTAGAACTTTCTATTCTCAAAACGCCTCGTTTGCTTTCTATTGCGGCTATCAGAGATGAACAAATGTCTCGCACATATACGCAATTGATGATTTCGCCAGTACAATTATGCGATACGACTGTTAATAACTTTTTGGCGGTAGATAATAATCTTGATACAACTGTAAAACGCAATTTTTTTGAAGCAACAATGACCCTTGCTAACAATTCTAAAAAATTAATTCCACTTTCAGAAAGTTATTTAATACAAAAAATCAATACTATTCATATAGGAAAAGATAAGCGTACAGCTTTCGATGAAAGAATGAATAGTTATGCTAAAAACAAGGTGCAATATCTAAACCGACTAACTAATCCTAAGATTGAAGAGCTAGACTCTAACAGCCTTAATATCATCACTTTATCTAGTAGAATAATTAACCCTCAATTTTATATTGAACTAAAAAAATTGAATAAAAAAACAGCAGTAGTTGTGATTAATTTGGGAAGTATGCTCAATTTAAAACAATTAGATACTTCCTTTACTGTTATTCAAGTTTATGAAAATAATGCGATCACACAAGATTTAGCCGCTCAATTGATTTTTGGAGGTATCAAGGCGAAAGGACAATTACCAACTTATATTTCAG
>CAKZLL010000210.1 GCA_937125475.1 uncultured Saprospiraceae bacterium
GGTATATTTAATAAACGATAAAATTTCGATTAGTTACAGATCAACCTTATAAAAAAAGGTGTAATGGAAGGAAAAGTAAATAAAATTTTACAAAATCCTCTTTGTCTAATGATTATTTTATCTTATTTACTAGACGAAAAAATCCTGCCAATCGCTGTTTTGAATGTTTCTATTACTTCATTTTTAACAAAGTTTTATATAATTGACCGTCAGAAATCAAAGACCCGTTTTCCATCATCTTAAAAAGTTCTTGCGAACGATTATTATTTTTGTAAGGTTTTTCTGCCGAATACATTTTCAAACTGCCATTTGGTGCTGATTGAAATAAAGCGGTCATTTGTTCAGCCGTTTGATTTTCAGCAAAACTAATACTGTCCGTTCCGACTATTTTAACGCCAATCAATTTGATTTGATCCGCCAAACATTCAAATAGCATCAAATCCTTTGCATTTCTATGTTCCAAAAACGCTACTTTCTCGATTACTTTTTCAAAAACAATATCACTAAACATCTCGATTAGTGTTTCTGCTTTTTCAGGATTTGTCGTTTTCAAACTGACCCAATCGTCACTCGTTATAGTGTTAGACGCTAAGAATCGAACAAACTCATTTTCTAATTCCTTTAACTCGTCCAGTGTTAATCTTCTGTACTTCATTTGTATTTTTCAATATTGATGAAAGAAAGTGCAAAAATAGTAAATACAGGAAGTAATTGGCAATTGATAATTGATAATTGACAATGAATTAACATATTGGCGTAGAAATTTACCCCGCTGCGCTCGGTTTTATTTAATTTTTATCACTTATTATTTTCTCAAAATATTATTGCCAATATTACAATGCAAACATCGTTTGAGCTTGCAATAGTGTTTTTTCAATTGAAGTAAGGCTTGGCTTTGATAGGCGTTTTCTGGCTTTAGATCGAGTGTTGCCCATTTTTTTATAACGCTATTGCTTTCTGCTGGAATAGCTTCTAATAGTTGAATGGCTTTTTCTTTAAAATCTTCGTCTTTTTTCTTTTGTCCATACAAAAACAATAAAGGCGCGATGGTATTAATGACAATTAAATGTATCGTTGATTTGCCTAATGTTTTTTTTCTTTTGGTTGATTCTTTATCAAAAACATAATGTGTTTGCCAGTAATCAGACATTTTTACAACTAAGAGTTCTTCAATATCTTCTATTGTTTTTACATCTAAAACCTTAGAAAAAAGATGCGTAGATTGATGAATGAGCGCTGCAAATTGAGCTAATCGAATAGTCGGAAAACTAGGCGGTCTCAATCTTAAAAACTGCCACATGGTTTTTGGAATTGGTTCTAATTGATGTTTTTTTTGTAGAAAATCGAACTCTTTTTTTAAGCGATTCGGATAAGTTTCTTGAAAATCACCTTGCAACAAACCCGCTTGTCCAAAAAGTAAGGATTCGAGTTGAAAAAGATTGTCTTTGTGCTTCGTCAGGGTAATTAAAGGCAGCTTTTGAGCTACTCTTTCAAAAGGATCTACATTAATATGAAGCCCGAAACTTCGCGCTATCATTTGATAAAAAGTCTCTTCCCAGTTATTATTATTGCGATTTAAACTAGCTTCAATCAATTGCGTTTTTTGTTCTAATCTTTCGATAGTTAATCGGTCAAGCCAACTCGTTTTGATAAAAGAAGGGACATTTTGAATTTGATTAGCACAAGGAATCCATTCTTTTTCGTTGAGTAATCGGAGATAAGTATTTTTTAATTTTAATGGAATGCGTCCTCGAAGTTCCACGGTCGGAATAGCTTCTCCATTGCTGCGAATGATCGTTTGATCGGCATTGAAAACTACATGAAGAATGACATTATTATAGGCAGGATTATCGTTATGTTTATGTCGGTGCCAATCGGAAGCATTGATATGAAGCTCGATATTACCATACCAAACCCTGCCGTTTAGCTCAATTTTACCATTCAAGAAATCTGCTCCACCATCAGTATTATATTGTCCAAAATTATAAATATGAACCGTATCGCCCGAAGTTGTTATTAATTTTTGTAAATCAAATTGCTTGAAACGCCAGATATAATGCAAAAAATCTTCTCGGAGCTTCATGTTATTCCTTTTTTAAGTGTGTTTTTTCTATTCTAAAAATGAAGTTACACAATCCCCAAGAAGATTTAAAGCCTTTGTTAAGAATAATTAAACTAATTATAATGACTGGTCAGCCCACTCTAAATAGTCCTCTACAATCGAGTAATTTTTAGAATTTTCGTCAATTACCTCCATTTCCGAAAGCGGATAAGACGGGTAACGACTATTTCCTTCTAAAGTCATAATAATACCGTGATCTTCATGTGTTCCTGCGATTCCAGTCACTGTGACAATTAATTCCTCATTCGAAGTTTCTTCTTGGAATTGCGTCTCAAATGGGAAAGATAAATTATTTTGAAAGTAGTTTGTCCAGTTTTGAATATCTGTTACTTCTGGTTCTTGTAGGAGGATTTTTTTCATTCTTTGGGCATCGGCTGATGGAAGATAGCTCCAATTATGCTGATGGAAAAGTTCTCTATATAGCGCAAATGTTTGTTGTGATAAATCCCTTTCTTCTGCTTTTTCTAAATCACTTTCCTTAACATGATAATTTTGGAAATCTTGACCTTCTTCTACTAAAACAGCGATAATAGAATCGGGTAATTTTTTCATTGAAATACTATCTAGCTCGACTTCATAGACAATCCCATCCTCCGAATAAGCATCTACAATTCTTCCTACCCAACCATTCATATTAAGGCGTTCGAGATGTGGATTTTTGTAATCACCTATAATTTTGACAGAGCTACTCAAAGGAAATTTAGCATTTTCAAAAACATCCTCTTCTTCCTCTTCGGCTTCTTCATTACCAAATAAACCCCCGAACATATCCATTCCACCACCACCGCCAAGCAAATCATTCAGCATTTCTTGTGGATTGAGTTCTCCTTTTTGCATTTTGAGCATCATCTCTTGCATTTTTCCTTTGGTATTGTCGTCAAACATATCCATCGGCATGCCCATTTGTGCTAATGCTTCATCAATATTTGGTTGATTCATTTCCATCAAAATAGGGGAAACTTCATCTCTTTTTATAGAATCAACCAGCCCTTCTTTGAGTGTGTTCATTTGAATCATCATAGCTTCTAAATCCCTTTCCATCACACTAAAACCTTCTGCGTCTTTTTCTTCTTGATTAAGAGAATCAGTCATTTGTCCGATTTCAGAATCTCTTAATGTTTGGGTTTCAGAACTAGTTCTATCAATTTGATGATTTATCAAATTCAAATCACGATTTAAGCGATTGATTTCTTTTTGTAATGTATCAGCGGTTGGTGTTTGGGTTTCTGAAATATAATTTTGCTCAATTTCCAAGAGCGTTTGAATATCATTATTTTGGTATGCACCTTTCAATTTTTCCATGATAACATGGGATTGCTCGGCTTCGTTTTTAGTAAGGTCAGCATCCAATTTTTGGGATAATTTTATAAAAATTTTGTTAATATCATTTTGCTCTTCCTCTGCTGGTTTAATTTGAAATTGCTGAAAAATATCGTTCATTGTTGCTCGATGATTTTCTTCAAAATCAAAATCCGCTTGTTGCGCCTTTGTTTGTTTATAAGCGGCAAATCCATCACCAAATCCTCCTTCTTGATTAGATAAATCTTCAACCATAAGTTGAAATTGTTCCTTATCTCCAGCAGAAATATTGTTGGATTGACTAAATTGCTTTGCTAATTCAATCACTTCTAATCGTCGATTATCTACTTCTTCCATTTTGTGAAATACCTTTGTACCAACATAGCGTTGAGCTTGATCTATTTCATTTTTAGTATTTTGAAGCGTTGTTTTAGCGCTTTTTAATACGATGTTTTTCTCTTTTAATGTTGATAACAGGTCTTTAATTTTTGCTTGATTTTGAAGCATTTCGGATGATTTTATTATATCTTTATTCATATTATTTTAAAATTTTGCACAAAGATAAATAGGAATTTTTAATCTTTCTATTTTAGGATTAAATTTTACTTTTGGTTCATTAGGTGTTAGAAGTGATTAAATATTATTATTTTGTGTAAAAAATACTTTCAAAGCACGACTCACAATTAAAACGGAATACATTTTATGATAGAAGTCAATAATTTAATTAAAGAATTTAAACTTTCGCGCCAACAACGAAAAGAATTAAATACCAAAAATTCTTCTGTTCGCGCAGTCAATAATATTAGTTTTTCCTGTGAACCAGGGCGAGTTTTTTCGCTTCTTGGTCCTAATGGAGCTGGAAAAACGACCACTCTCCGAATGATTTCAACCATTCTACAACCAACAGAAGGAACGATCAAAGTCGCAGGTCATGATGTAGTTAAATCGCCTCAACAGGTACGACAAAGCATTGGTTTTCTGACAGGTAGCACAGGATTGTATCAGCGTTTGACGGTCAATGAAGTAATTAAATATTTTGGTGATTTATATAATGTCCCAAAACCCGTTTTCAAGGAACGCAAAGAAAAACTCTACACGCTTTTAGGCATGCATGATTTTGCTAAAAAACGAGTTGGTCAGCTTTCTACGGGGATGAAACAAAAAGTCTCGATTACTCGAACCATGATACACGATCCGCAAGTTGTTGTTTTTGATGAACCTACTTCTGGCTTGGATGTCATTACGGCTGAAAATATTATCCAGCTTATTTTAGATTGCAAAAAAGAAGGTAAAACGGTTATTTTCTCTTCTCATATTATGAGTGAAGTGGACTTATTGTGTGATGATTTAGCTATTATTCACAAAGGAAATTTGCTATTTAAAGGCACGATGAAGGATTTTAAAAGTAATATGCAAACAGAATCTTTGACCGAAGAATTTATCCGAATAGTGAAAGCAGGAAGTAATTAAATGGACAATTAATCATTGATTATTAATAATAAAGTCCATCTATGGGAATAAAATTTGTTGAAATATTGAACTCATTTTATTTTCACTTTAATTTTTTAGCAGATTAAAATTGAGCATGAAAAATATATTTACAATATTTAAAAAAGAACTCACGGACGTGCTTCGTGATAAAAGAACATTACTGGCAATGATGGTTTTTCCATTACTTTTAGTGCCAGGTATTTTGTCAATTACGTCTAGTTTTCAGGCATCGCAATCAGATAAAGCGATGAATAAAGAGCTGAAAATTGGTGTAATTGCGAATGGAAATGGAGCTGATTTCGTGAAAAGCTTACGATTTGGGCGTGATATAAAAATAGTCGAAGGTGTTCCTGAAACGGAATTAAATGAACTAGTAAAAGGTGATAGCCTTGATGCTGGAATTGTGATTTCTACGACTTTTGATCAAACAATTAGGGCTGGAAAATCTGGGACAGTTGAATATTATTTTAGTTCGACAGACGCACCAGAAATTAAGAAACGGATCGAAGGAAGCATTAATTTTTACAAAAATGGTGTGCTGACGGATAGATTAGATTCTTTAGGTTTTGACAAAAGTCTAATTGAGCCGATTAATGTTATTGAAAAAAATGTTTATACACCAGAAGAATCAATCGGTAAATTAGTGGGTGGTTTCTTGCCGTATATTTTCGTTTTATTTTGTTTGATGGGCGCAATGTATCCGACGATTGATCTTTTTACAGGCGAAAAAGAACGTGGAACAATCGAAACCATCCTAACGGTTCCAGCTAATAGATTAGAAATTTTATTAGGAAAAATGGGCGTCGTCATTGTTACGGGAGTTACTTCTGGCTTGATGGCAATCATTGGAATGTATCTCGCTTTGCGCCTTAATCCAGATGCGCCAAAAGTGATTATTAACGTAATTAACAATGTTCTCAAACCTTCAACCATTGCTTTAATCGTTGCGATGTTAATTCCATTGACGACGTTTTTTGGAGGTATTATGATTCCTGTTGCGATTTTTGCGAAAACATTCAAAGAGGCACAAAGCATGATTCAACCAGGAGTTATTATTGTAATCTTGCCTTTGGTAATTGGTATGATGCCAGGAGTTGAATTGAATTATGGTACTGCATTGATTCCTATTTTAAATGTAGCATTGGCGAGTAAAGAAATTATTGCTGGAACTATTGATTATAGCATGTTAATAGTCGTTTTTGTTTCATTGATTTCTTTGGCAGCAATAGGTATAGTTTTGAGTATCAAGCAGTTTGGAAAAGAAAGTAATATTCTAAGGGCTTAATTGCTTAGTATTGAAAATATATTTTACGTGGTTTTATTGTTGGTGAAATGTTTGATTAAAATTCAGCATTTCACTAACAATAAAGCCATTTGACATTTTATATGATAGTTTGGATACCGTTTTTTTTATTTGATAACCATCTTTTTGTAGTCAGAAACAATAGATTAATTTGGAATAAACATTTTTAAACCATCAAAAAAGTGTTAAGCCTTTCTTAATTGTCCGCACCACAACTAAAGAAAGCAGTAAACCTACCAACTTTTCTATCTTCAAATCGTATTAATTATAAGATTATCACATACATTTCAAAATAATATTAATTTCTTATGAAAAAAGCTATTGTTGCTATTACATGTCTATTATTTTTTTCTTTGAATTTTACTACAAACGCTCACGCCCATTTTTCGGAAAATTATTATGAAACGAAAACTACTTTAGAAGAAGCACCAAATGCCTTTTCTCATGCTATTTTTGACAAACTATTAAAGAAATACGTCAATGCCACTGGAAATGTCAATTATGCTGGCTTCAAGAGAGATAAGGCTAAATTGAAAAACTATTTGAATTTATTACAAAAAGCTAATCCTAATAAACTATCCCGTAAGGAACAAATCGCTTTTTGGATCAATGCTTATAATGCACATACGATCTATTTGGTTATTCAAAAATATCCAATTACTAGTATTTTGAAGATCAATGGTGGAAAAGTATGGACGACTAAAAAACTAAATATAGGCGGTCGAAAATCTATTACTTTAAGTAAGATTGAAAAAACTATTTTGATTGGAAAATATAAAGAGCCGCGTATTCATTTTGCGATTAATTGTGCAGCAAAATCTTGTCCGCCTTTAATGAATAAAGCTTGGACTGGTGCAAGGTTGAATGCTGATTTGAAGAAAATGACACAGAAATTTATTAATAATAAAAAATTCAATTCGATTTCTTCTAAAAAAGCGAACTTATCTAAAATTTTTGAGTGGTACAAAAAAGATTTTGGCAATGTTGCTACTTTTATTAATAAATACTCAGCTTCAAAAATTTCAAGAAATACAAAGATTACCTATGCTGAATACAACTGGAATTTGAATAAATAGAAAATATATGCGAATTGAAATTTGAAAATCAATAGTTTTTAATTTTATTTAACTTTTAATTCGCATAATATTAAAATAAAATCAATATAAAATGAGCTATCCAATAAAAAGGGTAGCTCATTTTATATTTGGAGGAGTGTTGTTGTACTGTAATTAAAGTGAGTTTATATTTATTGAAACACATATTTTAATGTATCATTTTACATATCTATGGTATAATACGCATTTCAATTAAATATGTCGCATATAAAATCTTTCTTTTGAATTTATA
>CAKZLL010000211.1 GCA_937125475.1 uncultured Saprospiraceae bacterium
GTTATTTTGGATTTAATTCGTAAGCTTTTCAAATTGCGTACTTGCACTTTCAATTTGTCTCCATACAATATTCAGAATGAAAAATTCAAAGTTTGTTTAGAGTATCATATCAAAAATTGTGAAGGGCCTTGTGTCGGTTTAGAAACCGAAGAGGCTTATAATGAGCGAATTAAGCAAATTAAAAATATGTTGCGCGGTCGATTTGGTGCGGTTAAACAGCATTTAAAAGCAGAAATGCTCGAATATGTTGAAATCTTAGAATTTGAAAAAGCACAAAGCGTTAAAGAAAAACTAGATGCGTTTGATGATTATCAAGGTAAATCAACCGTAGTTAATCCAAATATTCACGATGTTGATGTTTTTTCTATCGCAATGGATGAAAAAATGACTTACATCAATTATTTAAAAGTCGTTAATGGCGCAATTATCAATACATTTACCCAAGAATTAACCCCCAATTTAAATACCAATAAACAAGATTTATTAAGTTATGCAATTTTAAATATTCGAGAAAAACTCAATTCTCTCGCACCTGAAGTTTTAGTGCCTTTTGATATTCCTCCTTTCGAAGATGATATTAAAATAACCATTCCCAAAATTGGGGATAAGAAGAAATTACTAGACCTTTCCGAGAAAAACGTTAAATATTATCAACTCCAAAAACAAAAACAAGAGCTACTAAAAACAGGCAAGGCAACCTCGGTCGACCGCATTCTTTTAACGATGAAAAAGGATTTGCGTATGAAGCAACTACCTGTTCATATCGAATGTTTTGATAACTCTAATTTTCAAGGCGCGTTTCCCGTCGCTTCAATGGTTGTTTTTAGAAATACCAAACCAGCCAAACGCGATTATCGACATTATAATATTAAAACGGTAGAAGGTCCTGATGATTTTGCGTCGATGGAAGAAGTCGTTTATCGTAGATATAGTAGATTAATCCGCGAAGGAAAATCCTTGCCTCAACTCATTATAATTGATGGCGGAAAAGGACAGTTGAGTTCCGCAGTCAAAAGTCTAAAAGCATTAGATATACTCAATCGCGTCAAAATAATTGGTATTGCAAAAAAGCTGGAAGAAATATTTTTTCCTAACGATTCCATACCTTTATATATAGACAAGCGCTCAGAATCCCTCAAAATCATTCAACAAGCCCGAAACGAAGCCCATCGTTTTGCGATTACTTTCCACCGAGATAAACGCTCGAAAGCCTTTACTCAAACGGAATTAACTAAAATCAGTGGCATCGGAGACAAAACAGCCGACAAATTATTAACCGAATTAGGTTCAGTCAAAAAAATAAAAACCGCCTCTTTAGAAACATTAGAAAGTGCCGTAGGAAAATCCGCAGCTAAAAAAGTATTCGATTATTTTCAAAAACCAACGTAACATAGGCATTCCTGTCATTACGTCAATACAAAATAACACAGACGAAAAATACAATTTCATTCTACAAAAAAGCAATAATGAATCAACTAAAATCACTTATCATCTTCTTTTTCTTGGTATTAATAATGCCAGCTAAGGCTCAAAAGTCAGCTAAAAAAGCTACTTTTTCCGAAGATTTATACTCCTCTCTTTCGTGGCGAGATATTGGACCTTATCGAGGCGGACGATCCTGCGCGGTCACTGGTGTTGTCGGCAAACCAATGCTTTTTTATATGGGTGCAGCAGGCGGAGGCGTTTGGAAAACAGCTAATGGCGGTCAAACTTGGTCGAATGTTTCGGATGGTTTTTTCGGCGGTTCGATTGGCTCAATTGCTGTCGCAGAATCTGATAATAATTTTATTTATGTCGGTGGTGGTGAAAAAACCGTTCGTGGAAATGTTTCTTATGGTTATGGCTTGTGGAAAAGTGATAATGCTGGAAAAACATGGAAATCCATCGGTTTAAAAGACGCACGCCACATTTCGCGCATTCGCATTCATCCTAAAAATCCAGCTATTGCCTATGCTGCAGTAATGGGCGATTTGTATAAATCAAGCGAAACTAGAGGCGTTTATAAAACAACCGATGGCGGTAAAAATTGGAAAAGAGTACTTTTTGCTAATGCAGATGCAGGCGCGACTGACCTTACGATTGATCCTCATAATTCCCGCGTTTTATATGCTTCAACGTGGCGCATTCGTCGCACACCTTATAGCTTGGAAAGCGGCGGAGAAGGTTCTGCGCTTTGGAAATCAATAGATGGCGGTGAAACGTGGAGCAAAATTTCTGATAAAATGGGCATTGATTTGCCACATGGAATTATAGGTGTAACGGTTTCTCCTGTCAAACGCGATCGAGTTTGGGCAGTCGTTGAAGCTAAAGATGGCGGTGTTTTTAGGTCAGAAAATGGCGGTGAAACGTGGACAAAAATCAATACTAGCCGAAGTTTGCGCCAAAGAGCTTGGTATTATACCCGAATTTATGCCGATACAAAAGATGAAAATACCCTTTATGTTTTAAATGTTGGTTTCCACAAATCGACCGATGGCGGTAAAACATTCAAAAGAATTCGCACGCCACATGGCGATCATCACGATTTATGGATTTCGCCCAATGAAGCCAGCCGAATGATTATTGGTGATGATGGTGGTGCACAAATAACTTTCGATGGTGGTGATAATTGGAGCACTTATCACAATCAACCAACTGCGCAATTTTACCGTGTTACGACCGACAATCATTTTCCTTATCGAATTTATGCCGCACAACAAGATAATTCAACCATCAGAATACCTCATCGTAGCAATGGTTCTTCGATTGATGAAGATGATTGGGAATCTACCGCAGGTGGCGAATCTGCTCATATTGCGATTGATCCAAAAGATAATGATATTGTTTATGGCGGTAGTTATGGCGGTTATTTGACGCGTTTTAATCATCGAACAGGAGAAAGACGCGCGATTAATGTTTGGCCAGACAATCCGATGGGACACGGTGCGGAAGGTATGAAATATCGTTTTCAGTGGAATTTTCCGATCTTTTTCTCTCCTAATAATCCGAAGAAATTATATGCCGCTTCTAATCGCCTACATTTGAGTACTAATGAAGGGCAAAGCTGGGAAATCATTAGCCCAGATTTGACAAGAAACGACAGCACTAAATTAGGTACTTCGGGCGGGCCAATCACAAAAGATAATACGAGTGTAGAATATTATTGTACAATTTTTGCCGCAGCCGAAGCACCTTCTGAGCCAGATGTTATTTGGGTCGGGTCGGATGATGGTTTATTACATATTACAAAAGATGGTGGTAAAAATTGGGACAATATCACGTCCAATAAAGTTCCAGAATGGATGATGTTTAATAGTATTGATGTAAGTCCTTTTGAAAAAGGCACGGCTTACATTGCTGGAACACGTTATAAATTGGGTGATTACACGCCTTATTTATACAAGGTTTCGGAGTATGGCAAAAAATGGGAACTCATCACTAAAGGCATTGATAAAGAACATTTTACACGAGTTATTCGTTTTGATCCGCATCGGTTTGGCTTGTTATATGCTGGAACGGAAAGCGGCATGTATGTTTCTTTTGATGATGGTAAAAATTGGCGAAAATTTCAGTTAAACCTACCGATTGTGCCTATCACAGATTTAACCATTAAAAATGATAATTTGATCGCAGCTACGCAAGGACGCTCTTTGTGGTTGATTGATGATTTGACAGTTTTGCACCAAATGAACGATAAAAAAGCCAATGCCGACGCTATTTTATATGCGCCTATTGATGCTTATAGAATGAATGGAGGGCAAAATACAAGACCTAATCGGACAAGCGGATTAAATCATCCAAATGGCGTGGTAGTTCATTATTATCTAAAAGAATATGATGCAGAAAAAGACACAATCAGCCTAGTTTTCATGGAAGAAGACGGCGATATGATTAAGACTTTTTCTAATTTTTCAAAAAATAAAAAAACGAAATTAAAAGTTAAGGAAAAAGGCAATACCTTTTCATGGAATATGCGATATGATAATGCAAAAGGTTTTAAAGGAATGATTAATTGGTGGGCAAGTCTAGCTGGCCCTAAAGCCATTCCTGGAAAATACAAAGTACAGCTCAAAGTTAATGGAAAAGTGCAAGAACAGGATTTTAAAATACTGAAAGATCCTCGCTCTGAATCTAGTATTCCAGATTTGCAAGCTCAATTTAATTTCTTAATTCAATTGCGCGACAAAGTGACTGAAACACACGAAACCATCACACAAATCAGAGCCATTAAGAAACAACTTAAAGCCTATAACAGCCGTTTGAGCGATGATGAAACGCTAGAAGAAATCGTCACTAAATCAAAAGCCATCATCAAAGCATTGGGCAAAATTGAAAAAACATTATATCAAACTAAAAATCAAAGTCGTCAAGATCCATTAAATTTCCCTATTCGATTGAATAATAAATTAGCGCATTTAAATTCATTGGTTAGCATCGGGGATTTCCGCCCGACGGATCAAGCGATAGCTGTAAAAGATGAATTATCAGAATTGATTGATGCAGAATTAACAAAATTTAGAACCATCATCGAAAATGATATTCCTGCCTTGAATAAAATGATAAAAGCAAAAGAAGTTGATGCGATTAGCGTTGATTAATAGACTTGTAGGGCGGCTAGTGATTTAGCGAAACGGTAGTAAATTAATTAGCCGCCGTACAAGTCTAATAACTAGAATAGGTGAGAGTTTTATGGTTTTCTAAAAATTATTATGAAGTTTTGGAGTATGAAAAAAATGGGAACACAGCCTTCGGACGCAGATTTACACAGATAAATACAATCAAACCAGCATTCATCTGCGTTCCCATTCTACAAATAGCAAAGTACATGATATGATATTGAGCGTATTTTTTTTGGCTCATTGACAATTTTTGCCAGAATGAATATTTTTTAATTATAACATATCAGTTTGACAAAGTAAAATAATAACAAAATGATTTGGAATGTAATATTTTAAAACATCCCAGCTAGAAGTCTGTTATATTTGTACCATATTTCAACTTTACACATAATATAACGAATGAGAATTATACTTTTTACAGGAAAAGGAGGCGTTGGAAAAACAACAACCGCAGCAGCAACAGCATTAAAAGCGGCTCAATCTGGATTGAAAACATTGGTTTTCTCAACCGATCCAGCTCATAGTTTATCCGATGCGCTCGACCTCGAATTAACGCCAGAACCTACTCAAATTGCACCCAATCTTTGGGGACAAGAGTTTGATGTTTATTACTCAATGAAAAAACATTGGGGAAATATGCGCCAATTAATGCTAACCATTTTTAAGTGGCAAGGCATGGAAAATGTTGTCGCAGAAGAATTATCGGTATTGCCTGGGATGGAAGAAGCATCAGCTTTTCTATGGTTAGAAAAATTTTATAGAGAAGATGATTATGATTTAATTGTCATTGATAGCGCACCGACAGGCGAAACATTGACCTTACTTTCTTTGCCACAAGTCACACAATCTTGGTTAACGAAGGCTTTTCCTGGTCAAAAATTCGCGATTAAAACACTCGGAAAAGTTGTTAGAAGAACAACAGGTGTGCCGTTAGACAAAGGCTATGAAGAAATTCAACGCCTTTTTGACAAATTAGAAGTCATTCAAAAAGTCTTTCAAGATCCTGATGTTTGTTCGATCAGAATCGTCGCAAATCCAGAGCGGATGGTTATTCAAGAAGCCAAACGCGCTTATACTTATTTGCAATTGTATGGCTATAATGTAGATGCGGTTATTGTCAATCGCGTCTTACCAGAGGAGCTAAATGACAATGCATTTTTCAGTAAATATATCAAATCGCAAACACAATATTTACAAGATATTGAAGATTCATTTTCGCCTTTGCCAATTTTTAAAGTTGGGCATTTGGGCGAGGAAGTTTTTGGAATGGACTTATTGGAAAAGATTGGGAATACAATTTATGAAGATCAAAATCCTGCTGAAATTTTCCATAACGAAAAGCCTTTTATTATAGAGGACAGCAAGGACTTTTTCAAAATTAAAATCAAAGTACCTTTCATCGGAGAGGATGATTTTAAATTAAATAAATACGGTGATGAGATTATTTTAAGCTTAGGCAATCGTAGAAAATCAATTATTTTACCACGATTTACTAATTTTCTAAAATTATTTAGCTATGCTTATACTGAACCTTGGCTGACTATTTTATTAAAAAGAGAGAAATAATACGCATTTCAATTAAAGGTCTTGCATATAAATAATTTTATTTATACGTCATCCTCAATTGAAATGCGTATAATTATTTTTTTGGGGAGAGATAAAAATAAAAAATGCTACAACTTAATGGAAATTAGGTTGTAGCATTTTTTATTCATCTATCTAACACCTACCATAAAGAACTAGGATAAACGCCATTAGCTACTAATTTATTAAATGCCGTTTGTACAATTGGCTTATCCGCTTGATAAGTCACACCGTACCAATTATCATCAGAAGTCAAGACAGTTAGATTTACTTCTCCTGCTTGAATTTGACGATTAACTACCAAAGGAATATAAAATTCAGCTTTGGGATTTTCGCGATTAGCTGCTACAAAATCAATGAATTGCGCTCTCATAATCGGAAAAATATCTTGATGAAAACCCCAGAAATTCATAGAAACTACCGCTTTATCACTTACTTCTGCACTCGAACCATCATCATCTACAAAATAGACTTTCTGATCATCTGCACGACCAATTTTATGACGTTCAACTACATCAGTCAAATACCCTTCCTCGTTAGTTGAACAAATTCCACGATTAACAGTACCATGATCAGACAAAGTGTTATTCAATACATAACCAACCATTGACCAATGACTAGCACTTGCGCGAGTAGTCAAAAATTCAGCAATTGTTTTAAATGCTTCCACACCATAATAATCATCTGCATTAATTACTGCGAAAGGTTCATTGATAACGTGTTCCGCTACTAAAACTGCATGAGCTGTTCCCCAAGGCTTAACGCGTTCTGGCAAATCAGTTACACCTTCAATTGCAGTATTCACATCTTGAAAAACGTATTCAACTTGTATTTTATCATCAAACTTTCCTGCAAATTTGGCTTTAAATGCTTCTTCTATCGTATCACGAATAACAAAAACAACTTTGCCAAAACCTGCACGTATCGCATCATAAACAGAAAATTCTATAATCGCTTCTCCTGAAGGCCCTAACTCATCCACTTGTTTCAATCCTCCATAGCGACTGCCCATTCCTGCAGCCAAAATTAATAAGGTTGGTTTCATACTTTGTCTTTACTTTTTACAAATTTTAAAAATTGCTGCAAAAGAACAACCATTCATTGAACTTACCAAATACGCAATAATGATTATGTTGTTTATCTAATAAAACCAACATTTTTAACTAATCAGTGGTTTTTTATTAATAACAGGTCTTGCATACATCTGCAATAAAAAACCATAACCATCCTGTTGAAATTCATTTTGTAGCTGTTTTGACTTTTCTTCAAATAAGGTTTTGTATGTCTTAAACTCAGCCGATGAATATTCATTTTCATAAATTGTTGTCTCATTCATTAAGTCAAATGCAACATAATTAATGGGACACAATTGGTAA
>CAKZLL010000212.1 GCA_937125475.1 uncultured Saprospiraceae bacterium
TGTGTTATCTCGCTTTGATCTTCTATTTTAGAGGAAAAGGTGGTTATAAACCTAAAGAATTGGAATTAGATTAAAGAATTGATATTAAATTTATACAATAAAAACGCCCTAATATTCTTTTTTTATAAAGGATATTAGGGCATTTTTATTTTAAAAAAAAGAAAAATGAAACATATAAAAACCTATGGATTAATAATTTGTAGCCTATTATTTTTTTCAAAAATGAAGGCTCAAGAAAGCAAATTTCAGTTAGGAATAATAACAGGAAATCATTTTTCATTTTCGAGTTATGAGAAAGATTTGGGCTTGACTGGCAATCCATTGTTGAGGTATTCGGCAGGTATTTTAGCACGATATAAATTGAAATCTGGTTATAAAAGAAAAAGCTTTAAATGGATACCGCCTACTAAAGATGGCGTTTTTTCATTGGATATTGGTGCAAATGTGGTTTTTACGGGCTATGATTATAATGTCAATGCTGTAACGACTTATAAAATCTATCAATTGAGTACTTATGAAGAACAAATCATGGTCGAATTTCCTGTTTTATTGGTGTTTTGGGACAATCGGAGCGTATTATTAAAACGAAAATTGCAGCGACAAGGCGTGGCACTTTTTAGTCGAATTGGTGTGAAACCGTCGGTTTTGTTTAGTGAGAATATTGAAAAACAACTTGAAACGGAACACCTTAGTTTGCAAGAATTTACTTCTTTTGGCGGTTTTAATCTTTTCGGAATGTATAGTATGGGGTTGATAAAAACATTTAAAAATAAAAATTCCGCTTCTGTCGAAATTAGTGGAAATCTTGGAATACTCACAACTACAAAAGGACAAATTACACATAAAAATCTCAATAATAATATTCAAAAAACTCAGCCTTTCAGCAGCAATGGACATTATTTAGCTGTGAAAGCGATTTATCTTTTTAGAAGCGATATTTATAATCGAGTAACACCTCGCATCATTTATAATCCGAGATTTAATTGATAATTAAATATCAATATGTCTTATTAAAATAGGCTTAGTACACTGTAACAAAAGTTATTTAATCAATTCTATAGCTACTTTAGTGCGGTGATTTATATCGGTTATAATAACTCGACTTTAGTCGAACATGCTGAACTAGGGTATACCTGCGTTTTTCGCCTCATCTAAACTCAAAATAAGTAATTTTATTTATACGTCATCCTCAATTCAAATGCGTATTACTTCATTTGTAATGAAGATGTAGGTGATTGTCGAATCATGAATAGTGATTTCAAGGATTTCTTTATAATTATTGGTATATCTTTCTTTTTCTATTAAGCTTTTATGAAAGCCACCGTTGGATTTAAAAAATATTCATTCTGGCAAAAATTGTCAATGAACCGCTTTTATTTATTTACAATTCTCCAATATCAATTTTCATTTTTGTCATTAACACGCCCATAATGGTGAGTGCATCAGTGATTTCTCCGCGAGTAATCATTTGAATGACTTCCGCCAAAGGTAATTTTCTAACCGTAATATCTTCCGTGTCTTCCAATTCGCTTTCGCCAAAAGTTAAATTCTGCGCAACGTAACACGCGCCTAATTCATCCGTCACAGAATTGGAAGTCGCAAAATCAAGGACTTTTGTCCATTTAGAAGCCGTAATACCTGTTTCTTCTTTCAATTCTCGTTTGGCAGCGTTGAGCATTTCTTCATTTAAAGGGCCTCCGCCTTCGGGGATTTCCCAACTATATTCACTCAAAGCATACCGATATTGACCGACCAGCCAAGTATTATAATCTTCATCCAGAGGAACAATACCAATCGCTCGATTTTTGAAATGAACAATGCCATAAATGCCGTCTGTACCTTTAGGAGTTAATACTTCCCTATGCTCAACTTTGATCCAGGGATTATCATAAACCGCTTTATTGGTCAATGTTGTCCAAGGATTTTTATGTTTAGATAATTTCATTTATTAATTTTTTTAGAATAGAAAAAAGGCGAGGTATCGGGAGATTTTAATGTAAAAAATCTCCCGATACCTCGCCCCTGACACCTCACACCTAAATTATATAAGAGACGCACTTAATAGAGAATTAACTAATTTGCGAACGCCAGTAGTCGCGTTTTCTTCGATAATTTTCAAATTAGGAAAATCGCCTTCTGATATACGCGGACGTGGATCAATAAAGAAAATAGGCACATGACTTTCGACATAATTGATCAAACCAGCCGCAGGATAAACTTGCATCGAAGTACCAATAATAATTAGAATATCAGCGATAGAAGTAATTTCTGCCGCTTTTTCGAGCATTGGTACTGCTTCACCAAACCAAACAATATGAGGACGAAGCTGCGATCCTTTTTCACATTTATCACCTAGATTGATGTCTTTTGCCCAATCATAAACCAATTGAGAATCGAGCGTACTTCGAGCTTTTAATAACTCTCCGTGTAGATGAACGATGCGTTTTGATCCAGCGCATTCATGGAGATTATCAACATTTTGAGTGATAATACAAACCTCATATTTATCTTCTAATTCGACTAATGCCTTGTGTCCTTCATTTGGATGTACATCCAAAACCTGCCTTCTTCTTTGATTATAAAAATCTAAAACTAGCTCGCGATTTCTAGCCCAACCTTGAGGTGAAGCAACTTCCATCACATCATGACCTTCCCAAAGTCCATCCGCATCGCGAAAGGTTTGAATGCCAGATTCTGCGCTTATTCCTGCGCCTGTTAGTATGACTATTTTTTTCTTTTTGCTCATTTTTTTGTGATTTGATGATATTGAAACCGACCTATTCAACACCAAGGAGGAATAGATAATTCCATAGTGGAATTATTTTAAAAACATCGTTTTCAAAGCACTCCAAAGACCGCCTTTTAATGCTTTAGTTTGTTCTATTTTAGAAAGATTATCCACTTTCAAAATCTGATAATTACTCCACTGAACAGGCTGATACGTTGGTAAATTGATATTTAATGCAATTTGTTTTTGATTGACATCAAATAAAATAACGTGCTTGATTTCATTATGATTACAAATACTTTGAAAAGGAATGTTTGTATCATTAGGTAATTGACAAAGCAAAACATCTTTTTCTAAATCGAATTTAGCAGCCGATAAGATTTTTGTTAAAAAGACAAGTGCGGAATCTGGGGCTTGTTCTTTGTTCAAAACAACCAAAAGCCCTTTTTCATTACCACCTGTACAAATACCTTCCCATGCTTTTTCATCAAAAGGATAGACATCAAAATCTAAAAAATCGGGTAATAAAATGATATTTTGGTTATTCATTGTTGTAATTGATGAAAATGTTAATACATTAGACTTCTTCGGGGCAGCCCATTAAGCTACCGCCGAGCAAGTCTATTATAAAAGGTTCATTAACAATTTTTGCCAGAGTGAATATTTTCTTAATCCAGCGGTGGCTTGCCCCGTTGTTTTTCAAAGAGTTAGAACAATGGGGCAAGCCCACATTGGACTAAAAGGCAAAAATTGTCAATGAACCTTATAAAATTAAGGAATTTATTTAATTTTTAAAATGAGGTTTCTTGTTATTTCTGTTTCTCCATCGATTCTTTTATAAAACGCCATTACATGATTTTTATCTAATTTTATTAAATGAAGCGCTTCATCGGTTTCTTGAATTTTATGAAAAAACTCGTCCGTTTTATTACCTTTTCCATCTACTGCAACCCACCAAAAATTAGAAGCGGTCACATTAAACTTGCTATCGCGTTCTTGTACTCGTCCAAACATTAGATATTCATCTTCCGCTTCATTTAATTGAACTACATCTTTAAATCGATCCAGTGATGCCATTTTATAAAAATAATGATAGTTTTTTATTTTTTCTCCTTTTGAGTTGAGCAATAATGTCCTATAATCAAACAATACATCTAAGCTTTTAGTGTATTCATGCCCAAATATGATATAATTTCCCTCTTTCGTTAGAAAACCCATTTCTCCCTCATCACCTCCATATTTTGTTGGATATTGATATTCCCAGACTACTTTATCTTGCTCTAGTTTAGCCACCCAAAAATCAGTAACTGTATTAGATGTTTCATATCCGACCAATAAAAGATGGTTGTTTTTCTGATCTAATAGACGAATATTTTTGCAAAATTTAGCATGACCATTATCTAAATTGATTGTTCTCTTCTTCATAAAATTCCCTTTTTGGTCTCGGAAAACTACTTCTACGGGCTTTTTTACTCTGTTGTTTTTATTTAAAATAGTTTGACTTACGATTGCTTTTTTATTGAGATTGTATTGTGTTACTATGGAGAAAATATCACTTTTATCCGTTTCGGATTCTATTAATGAAACACAAACAATATTTTTAGTTATTGGATTATAAACAGAGCTAGTTCCCCATTCTAAATTTGGTATAATAACAGGGGTTTCACTAGTCGTATTCAATTGATTGTCTAGTAAGTATATATTAAGACTTTTCTTTCTTTTGCTCTCAAATGATACAGTATTAGCGACTAAAATATACTCTTTAGCTTCAGTGATATGAATGCTTATCGGAAATTCATTTCGTTGTGTTTTTCCGATTATTTTTTCACTAAGGACAATGCCTTTTTCGTCTATTTCAATTAATAAAATATCGAAACGCGGCTCGTTTGGCGTTTGGACATCGCATAAAAGAAAAATTCGATTATCAATTTTTTCTATGTGATGAACAGTATTTATCTTATGTTGTGTTTTTAACTTATTGTCGGATAGAAGAGAGATGTTTTGTCCGTATAAAGTGCTTGTACAAAAAAAAAGAATGAATATGTATTTTATCATAATTACTGTTTAATTAAGGGATATTGAAAATCTCATTAATTGATTTATAATCAATTAATGAGATTAAAAGTACAAAAATAAAACAATAATTTTACTCCTATAAATATCATGATTTAAATGGGATTTGCTAATGCCTCTTTATACGTTTCTAAACATCGTACTCTTGCCGCTTTATGATCAACCATTGGTTGAGGGTATTGAAAAGTCCCAAATTCTGGCACCCATTTTTTGATGTAAATCAACTCCTTATCAAATTTTTTCATTTGTGAAGTTGGGTTGAAAATGCGAAAATAGGGCGCAGCATCCGTTCCACAGCCAGCCGCCCATTGCCAACCTCCATTATTACTAGCTAAATCAAAATCCAATAATTTTTGAGCAAAATAAGCTTCACCCCAGCGCCAATCTAAAAGCAAATGCTTGGTCAAAAAGCTTGCTACAACCATTCTAACACGATTATGCATATAACCTGTCGCGTTTAATTCACGCATTCCAGCATCAACAATCGGATAGCCTGTTTGTCCTTTTTGCCATTTTTCAAAATCAGCCTTGCTCGTCCGCCATGGAATGCGCTCGTATTTGGCACGAAAAGCATTATGAACAACATGAGGAAAATGATCTAAAATCTGGGCATAAAAATCCCTCCAAATCAATTCACTTAGATAAGTAGCATTGAGTTTTTCTGCTTTTCGCGCTTTTTCTCGAATACTAATTGTGCCAAACCTGAAATGAATACCCAATTTAGAAGTACCAGCAATCGCTGGAAAATCTCGCGTTTTATCGTAGTTTTTAATGATTTTTTGAGCAACAGTTTTTGAAGGAATTTCTATTGTAGAAGGCTTAAAATTCATCTCAGCTAGAGGGAGAAGTGGGAGCGGAGGCGTTTTATAAAAATGTTGAAAATATTGTTGAGTAGGATAAGATTGAAAATAAAATGAGGTATTGTCTGCGATTAAACGAGTGGCTAATTTGGCACGCCATTTTTTGCTGTAAGGCGTAAAAACGGTATAAGTACCACCATCATTTTTAGTGACTTCTTCATTTTCAAAAATAACGTGATCCTTAAATGTTTGAAAATCAATATTTTGACTAGTTAATATGTTTTTAATTTCTGCATCTCTCTTTTTGGCGTAAGGTTCATAATCACGATTAGTATAAACGGTTTTGATTGGGTATTCTTGCGCCAATTCTTTCCAAACTTCGATCGGATTGCCATATTTTATTAAAATAGAACTATCTAATTTTTGAAGTTGCTGATGGAGCGTTTGAATAGTATTGTATATAAAATTGACTCGCGCATCATGGCGATCATCCAATTGGTCGAGGATGTTTTTATCAAAAATAAAGAGCGGCAAAACGGATTGACCACTTTTTAATGCATGATATAAACCTGCATTATCTTCTAGTCTTAAATCGCGGCGAAACCAAAAAATATTCATTAGTTGACGTTTTCGATTTTTAACAGATCGCAGATTTAAAAGTTTAGACTTGAAATTAGTTTTATTTTGTTTTATTATTAATAATACTTGTATATACATTTAATTATCTATACATTTGTCATATGATAGACGAAACAAAAATACCAACACCAAATTTTGATCGCGTTCAGCCGCAAACTTGTGTCAATGGAAAATTACGCAAACTGCATCGGTTAATCAATGGCGCTTATCAACAAAAAATTAATCCTTTTGGATTACGCGGTAGTATGTTGTCTATTCTATTTATCATTGGAAAAAGAAAGCGGATTAATCAAAAAACAATTGCGAATATATTGGTTTTAGATCAGTCAACAATGAGTAGAGACTTGAAAAAGCTCGTTGATAAAGGCTGGGTAAAAAAAGTGCGTGGGCAAGATGCAAGACATATAGAACTAGAATTAACGAATAATGGCTATGAACTTTTAGAAGAAGTTTCGCCAGTTTGGGAAGCATTGCATCATAAAGTTAATGGTATTTTAGGACAATTTAATGTTCAGCAAATTGATACTTTGATTGCTGCTATTCGTACTAATTTAGATGAAATTAAAGAATAATTTTTTACAAAAATACTTGTATATACAATTAATTTAAACAAAATACTTCAAATAATTAATTATGGAAAATCTACCAATTTATGTGAATATTAGTTTTATTGTTATTACATTTTTAACAATTTACCTTTTTTATCGAGCGACTCAGCGTTCTCAAAAAGCTTTATGGGTTATTTTGGGCTGGCTGGTTTTGCATGGTATTTTATCTTATTCAGGGTTTTATGAAACAACAGATACAATACCTCCACGCGCAATGCTTACGTTTTTCCCTACTTTCATTTTAATAATTGCTTTATTCAATACATCAAGTGGAAAAGCATTCATTGATAGCCTTGACGAAAAAGCATTAACCATTTTGCATACTATTAGAATCCCTGTTGAAATTGTTTTGTTATTATTGTTTTTGAATGGTTTACTACCCGAAATCATGACCTTTGAAGGACGAAATTTTGATATTTTGGCAGGATTGACCGCGCCTTTTGTGTATTATTTGGGCTATGTTAAAAATAAAATTGGCAAAAATGGCTTGCTAATCTGGAATATTTTATGTGTTGTTTTATTGTCAAATATCGTTTTCTATGCGTTGTTCTCTATTGAAACGCCTTTTCAACAATTCGGATTAGATCAGCCTAATCGAGCTATTCTATATTTTCCTTTTGCATGGTTGCCTGCTGTTGTTGTGCCGATTGTTTTCTTTTCTCATTTTGCTACGATTAGAAAATTACTAAATCGTTAAAATTACTTTTTTTTATATAAAGTGCTAGAGATCAAGTTCTTACAAAAGAATTTGATCTCTTTTTTTATAGTTAATAAGACTAAGTTTTACTTTTTTTTAAATTTCTACTTGCATCTACGACAAATGTCCTATATATTTGTAACGACAAGTGTCGTAATAGTGAAATAGTCATTTCAAAAAATATCATTTTACCATTCGACAATTATTCACACATTCAATCAATCATTAAATGGGAGATGTACATCAACCGAGCGACGCAGAATTAGAAATACTGCAAGTAGTTTGGAAAGAAGAGCCTGTGACGGTGCGAAAAGTCCATGAAGTACTCAGCGAGTCCAAAAAAGTGGTTTATACGACGACTTTAAAACAAATGCAGCGCATGACAAATAAAGGCATTTTGGAACGGAAAGGAAGTGGAAAAAGCCATCAATATTCTGCAATTGTCAAAGAAGAAAACGTCCAAAAAAGCCTTTATCAAAAGTTAGTCAATTCTGCTTTTAAAGGCTCAGTGATGAAGTTGGTGATGCATGCTTTAGGAAATGCAAAAACCACAGACGAAGAAATCGAAGCTTTGGAAACCTTTTTAGAACAACAAAAAAAACGCCCAAACAATGATCTTACTTCCAAATAATCTTGCAGCATGGTCTTACGCACTTTCGTGGACAATCATTGATTCGCTTTGGCAATTTTTAATTATTGCGCTAGTTCTTCGATTGTTATTTGTCGTTGTGTCGCGTCAGCAAGCCATTTTGCGTTATCATTTATCGTTTGCGGCTTTGTTGTTATGTGTGGGTTGGTGGTTGTCAAATTTGTCTTTTCATTATGTTGAATTTCAGAATAATTCGCTAGAAACGATGGTCAAGGCAAATGCGTTTCCTTCTTCTTCATCCGATGCTCAAAGTATCAATCACCCTGTTATTTCTCCTAATTCAGAAACATTAAATATTGAATTAACGAACCAAATCATTGCTTCAAAAAGCGCGAATACTACTCAGATTGCTTTTATTCGATGGATTAATCAGCATAAGGAATGGTTCTTTTTACTTTGGACAGTTGGTATAATACTTTTATCTGTTCGATTTTTGAATAGTTGGTTACAACTTAAAAAACTGCGAACGAAAGGTATTCAACCAATTGATAATCAATGGCAATCGACTGCGAGATTACTTCAAAAGAAGTTAGGAATTAGCAAAAAGATTACTGTGATGTTATCTTCATTTGTAGATGAGCCGATCACTTTCGGGCATTTAAAACCGATTATTCTTATTCCTATTGGTTTAATAAATGCCCTTTCTGAAAAGGAAGTTGAAGCGATTTTATTACACGAATTAGCTCATATTCATCGCCATGATTTTTTGATTAACATTTTTCAAAATTGCTTAGAAATCTTGCTTTTTTATCATCCTATTATTCGCTGGTTCAATACTGTTATTCGAGTAAATAGAGAGGCGTGTTGTGATGATTTGGCAATTTCTATCCAAAAGGATCAACAACTTTACGCAGCGACTTTATTACATATTCATAAATATTCATTAAACATTCAAAATTCATTAGTTATGACTGCAATTGGCAAAAAAGGTGCTTTAACCCAACGAATTCACCGACTATTTAATCCTATTTCCACCCAAAAACGAAGTGTTTTTTCTTTCCCTTTCGTGCTTTTATTTTTGTTAGTAGGGAGTTTAGCATTTTTGGGATTTCAGAGAATTCAGACAAAACCTATCGTTAGTATTTCGGTGGATAAAATGAATATTCTTTATTATGGTGTAGAAAATCCGATCACTATAGCAGTAGAAGGCGCATTCAATGAGGATGTGAAAGTAAGTAGTAATGACTTGACTTTGAAGGATTTAGGTGATGGGAAATATAATGCTTTCCCTCTTAAAATTGGAAAAGCTATTATTATAGTGGAAACAGGAAATATGAAAAAAGAATTAATATTTGAAGTAAAAAAATTTCCTACACCTAATTTTGTTAATATTAAAAAAGGTGCTTTTGAGATAACAGCGGAGGAAATGAAAGCTATGAAAGGGCTTGAACTTGAAGATTTAGAGAAATTTGGTTCGGTTTGTGAGGTCGTGCATTATGAAATTATAAGAGTGCCAGTAGCGGGTGATCCGATAGTAGAAACCAGTAAAACATCTGCTTTTTCTAAGCGTATATTAACATTAGTCTCTTGGGCAGAAAAAGGAGATATATATTATGTAGATGTAATAAAAATAAAATGCTTAGGTGATGAAAAACCGCGTTCCGTTGATGGACTTATTTTTAAAGTAAAATAATGATTAAAAAATCAAGCAATTATGACAACAATAAATAAAAAAAAGGAATTAGATCAGCGCCTTAATAGGTTACCTCATTCCAAAAGAACTCAAAAACGCGGTCTTTTTTCCTTGCCGCTTGCCTTATTATTTTTAATGGTAGGAAGTTTAGCATTCTTAGCTTTTCAAAATAGCCAAAAAGAACCGATCGTTAGCCTTTCAGCAGATAATATGAATATTTTCTATTATGGTATGGAAAATTCGATTACTGTAGCAGTAGAAGGAGAACGGAATGAGGACGTGAAAGTAACTAGTAAAACATTGGTTTTGAAGAGTTTAGATAATGGAAAGTATCAAGTTGAGCCACTTAAAATTGGAAAAGCGATTATTACAGTAGAGGCGAATAGTACAAAAAAAGATTTAGAGTTTGAAGTGCAAAGATTTCCTACGCCTATTATTGCTAATATGAGTAGAAATCACACTAAAATAAGTGCTAAAAAAATGAAAGCAATGAAAGGCATTGAAATTGAGGATTTGCCTAATTTTGATAAAGCTTGTACGATAGTGAGTTATGATTTAAGCCGAATGCCAAAAGACACAGATCCTATTGTAATAAAAAATAACGGATCCACTTTTCAAGAAATTGCTTTGAGACTTGTCAAAACAGCTACTAAAGGAGACGTTTTTTATGTAGATAATCTTCAAGTGAAATGCATAGATGATGAAAAGCCGCGTAAAATGAACTGGCTTTCTTTTAGGGTTATGGAATAACGATTAATAAAAAAATGGCTTGTTCGTCATATCTTTATGATGAACAAGTCATTTTTGGTTCTTTAAAAACCAGGACAAAAAACAAATTCTCGGCAATTGCCAAATGATTTATAAAAAGAAAATTCAAAAGTAGATAAACCATAATTCGCTTGTGCCATTTCACTGGTAGAAAAATCAATGCTTATACCAACGCCCCAGCCTTCACTTTCATAATTGACCACTCCAACAATCGCATCACGAATATTGACGGATTTAATATCATTCAATTTTAAAATTCCACCAAGATAAAAACTAGCATTTTCGCCTAATCTCGTTTCTGTTCGATAACCGCCTCCAATGTTCACTTCATTAAATGGGCCTTGAAATAAAGCAACTAGATGATAAACAAATGCTTTATTTCTATTCAAATTTCCAGAACCAAGCGGTACTTCTCCTGCAAGATAAGCGGTATATTTTCGAGCTAACTCGGCTTGTACACTTTCAATTAAAGAAATATTCGGGCTATTAATATGGAAAATTGAGAAGCCTGCATAAAATGGATTTGAACCAACATTAGAAAGAACAATCCCCGTAGAAACATCAGGATGAAAAATGCGCGTGCCTGTAAAATCTTCGCCGCTATGAATGTTTTGATCGTAATATGTTCCTGTAAATTGACGATCAAAAATCATATTATTCAAATCAACATTACGTTGTACTAATCCGCCCTGAAAGCCAATCGAAGCCATTAAATGATCGCCCATAGGCTGATGAACAGAGGCAGAAAGTAAGGCTTGCGTCACTCGATAATTTGTTTTTCCTGCAATATCATTACCGATAATCATTCCTAATCCAAACATCGCACCGTCGTTATTAGGTTCAAAACGATGTTCTGCCGAAATGGACATTGTATTATAAGAATATCGGGTAATAGCTTGCGCTTGATTGCGGTATTGTGCTGTAACTTTAGTAGCGCAACGCTGCGAACCCGTCAAAGCAGGATTAATAAATTGAGGGGTTTGGAAAAATTGGGAATACGAAGCATCTTGAGCATTTCCCATTTTAATACAACCCAAAATCAATAGTATTGTAATTATATTTTTCATAATTTTAAGTAGCTAGTTAATTATAGCCTAGGGTTTGGAAGTCAAACCCTAGGCTGTAGATAATAAATTGATGAATAGACTTGTACGGCGGTTAGTGATTTAGCGAGACGGCAGAAAATTTTGTTTTGTTCGAGGCAAAATTTTTCGGAATAGCCAGAGCTATTGCTAAAAATTTTAACGAAGTACAAAATTAAATTTGCCCGTTGTAGCAAATTAACTAGCCGCCGTACAAATCTAATTAAAACAGGACTAAAATATCTCCTTTTTTACTAACAGTCTCTCCAGTTACAGGACAAATCCCGACAACATGGTAAATATAGACATCCGATAAAACGGGTTTACCTTCGTAAGTTCCGTCCCAACCTTCTGTAATTTCACTCGTTTCAAAAATCAATTCACCCCAACGGTTGAATACTCTAAAGCTTGCAATCGCTTGAATACCATTGCCTCGCACATAAAAAATGTCGTTATTGCCGTCATTGTTTGGTGTGAAAGTATTCGGCATATCAATCAAGTTTTCAGCACAACCCAGCGTACTATCTTGTACCGTTACCAAAATTGAATCACTCGTCATACAGCCATATTCTGTAATTGCATCAACGTAGTACATTTGTGTTGTATCAATATTAACTCTTGGAGTCATACAAGCTATACAAGTAATACCAGTATCTGGAGACCATTGGTAATTATAAGTCGGATTTGGATTTAGAATTGTCAGTGGTGTTGATTTATTAGCAAAAGTAGACAAGAAATTAAACACGTCTAATTCTGGTAATGGATGAACCGTTACCGTAACAAATGCCGTGTCTGGTAAGCAACTGTTTCGAGTACCAATGACTGTATAAGTCGTGGTTTCGGTTGGTGAGACAATGGTCGGATTATCATTTAAAATCCCATCCGTTGGTGTCCAAACAACTTCATCGGCATTGCCAAATACATCAATTAACACCTCTTCACCTTCACAAATTTCTACCTCATTGACAATCTCAAGGTTAGTTTTAGGATCAATAGAAACCAAAACTGTATCACTTACTGCGCAATTGCCGTAAGTCATTGAAAGTATATAAGTCGTTGCAGTATCAGGCGAAGCAGAAGGATTTAGCAATGTTGAATTATCCAAACTACCACTTGGAGACCATTGATAAATGCCAGTAACTGGCGAAACGGCTGGTAAAGTGATCGATTCATTTTCGCAAATAACCTGATCAGCTCCTGCACTAAATTGCGATAAATCAACTACTTCTACTCGAATTGTATCAATAATAATACAATTTCCAACCATCACCGTTACAGTGTAATCGGTTGTTTGAGTAGGTGAAGCCGTTGGATTTGGACAGAAAGTACAACTCAAACCATCGGTAGGCGACCAAACAGGATTTGTTCCAGTGATAGTTTGTAAAGTAATCGAATCGCCCAAACAAATCGCGACATCATCGCCCAAAATATTAGCATTTGGATCAATGACTTGAATATTGACCGAGTCAATTGCATCACAAACGCCTTGTCCATCGACCGTAACAATGTAAGTCGTTGCGATTTCTGGTGTGGCAAAAGGATTGATACAATTATTGTAACAACTCAATCCTAAGCTATCACTATTCCAATAGACTTGCGTCAAATTGGCATCAGTTTGCGCGAATAATTGTATGAAATCGCCTTTACAAATCGTCGTATCATTAGTTAATGTCAATGACGGACGAGCATAAGGACGGACATAAACCGAGACCGAATCGCTATCAATACAGCCATTTATACTTGTAATTGTTAAAATATATTCTGTAGAAACGGAAGGATTAGCCACAGGGTTTGGACAAGTTGCACAATCTAAACTATTGGCATTTGACCATTGATAATCGCCTGATCCAGAACCGCTTAATTGTATTTCATCGGTTATACAAATCGTATCAATACTTGCCATTACATTTGCAATTGGTGATTCAAAAACTGTAATGGTTTGCGTCATTGTATCTGTACAACCCAAATCAGTCGTAGCAATTAAAGACGCATTATAAACGCCTGCTGTTTGATAAACATGACCTAAAGGTTGTTGAACATTCGAACTATCATTATCACCAAAATTCCATGCCCATTGAGTTACAAGACTATTATTGAAAGCTGTCAAATTGGTAAAGTCAACCGCTTGACCGCTACAATGTGGAATAGGTTGTGCGTTGTAAATGGTAGTCGGTTTTGGTGCAATGAATATGTAATTATCCTTTCGGACAGAATAGAAACAATGCCCAGAATAAATCTTTAACTCGACATCATAACTACCAGCCGATTGGAAATTAATGACTGGATTGAGATTCGTATTAATGCTGGTTTGCGCACCAAAGAATTTCCATTCAATAGAATCAATCGGAAATCCAGCGGCAAGATTTGGCGTAAAGCTAATGAAACCATTACCACACAAAAATGTATCGGAAGCCATAAAGTCCATGACCAAAGTATCTACGACAATCGTATCACCGATGTAAGTCATACCACAACCTAAAGTATCTTCGATCCGTAAAGTCGGAATGTAAATTCCTGCTGTATCATAAACATAAGTGAAACTATCCAAAGGTTGATCGGTCGTATTAATGCGCGTTATGCCATCGCCAAAACTCCAAATGTAACGATGAGCATTATAACCATTCGCTTCATAGAAAACTGGGTGAGGCGTACAACCTGTAATCGGCGTAGCAGTGAAAGTACCTTTTGCGCCACTCACTTCGATGAGTTGATTTTTACAAATTACATCCGTACAACCCGAAGCACTTGTCACAGTCAAACAAATAGTATAAAAACCAGACGTATCAAAAGTATGTGTCGGATTTTGGAGCGTCGAATTTTGACCATCGCCAAAACTCCAATTCCAAGCAACTGCATTAATAGATTGATCCGTAAATGAAACGCTATCTGGAGGACAAGGCAAGAAAGTTGTATCCGTTGTAAATTCAGCAACTGGATTCGCAATCAATACATTATTACAATAAGTACTATCACAACCATTCAAATCGGAAACGGTCAAACAAACTTGATAAGTGCCTTCATTGGCATAGTTATGTGTTGGACTTTGAGATGTTGATGTATTTCCGTCGCCAAAATTCCATGCGAAAGTCAAACCATTTCCAATTGATTGATCATTGAATGTGATGTCTTGACCCGTACAAGCGAAGGTATTAGATGTAAAGAAACTAGTCGGAGTTGAGTCAATTTCTACTGGAATTATAGTTGTTGTTTCGCAGCCATAATTTGATGTTACGGTTAATTCTACATCATATAAACCAGGTAATTGATATAAATGAGCTGTGTTTTGAACAGAATCAACCGCGCCATTATCATCAAAATCCCAACTCCAAGTGACAAGGCTATCATTCATGACCGTAGAAGAATCAGTGAA